>CALWNX010000113.1 GCA_944382925.1 uncultured Clostridia bacterium
CTGCTGGTATTGGTGATCATCTTCGTCGTTTCCATCGTGCTCGGGGGGAGTAACTCGCTCACAGGCATCATCAACGACGGAACTGCGGAAATTTCGGGATTCCTTTCGTCGGTGGGCGACGGCGTGCGCGATCAGGTAACGGGGCTGTTTTCGCACGGGCAGCTGCAGGAGCGTATAGAGGAGCTGGAGCAAGAAAACGCTGAGCTTGAAAGAGAGCTGGCTTCGGCCCGGCTGGAGGAAAACCAGCTGGCGCAGCTTGCAGAGCTTGCTGAGCTTTTGAATTACGACTACATCAGGCAGGGACACGAGGTGGTAACGGCTGACGTGACGCTGTTTGACGGCTCCAACTGGACTAATGCGTTCACCATCGACAGAGGTACAGAAGCAGGCATCGCCGAGGGCATGATCGTGGTCGACGGCTCGGGCCTGGTTGGCCGCGTAGAGGACGCCGGCGAGGGCTGGGCCAAGGTGGTGTCGATCATCGACAGCGGCACTCACGTGAGCTTTGAGCTTTCGCGCGATGACAGACAGCTGGGGATCGTGACCGGCAATTCGCAGGGGTATATCAGCGGCTATATGCTGGACGAGGATTCGACGGTCGCCGAGGGCGACATCCTGCTCACCTCCGGCATGGGCACTTTCCCCGAGGGACTGGAGATCGGCAGCGTCAGGAGCGTGACCAACAACAGCAATACCCTGATCAAGGAAATTACCGTTGAACCGGCCGTAGACTTCAACAGCCTGAGGAAGGTTGCGGTGATCCTATGAGGTACTGGAAAGCAGGGCTCATCTTTTTGATAGCCTTTCTCATACAGCCGTCGCTGCTCAATATGATCAACATAGGCGGGTACACCCCTAATCTGCTGCTCTGCCTGGTGGTCATATTTTCCTTTATCTACGAGGAAGAAATGTACGGCATCGTCTTCGGTTCGTTTTTCGGCGTCCTTTACGACGTGTGCTACAGCGACGTCATCGGCCCGGCGCCGATCGCCTTTCTGGTGGTCGCCGTCGGCATCATGATGGCCAGAGAATATGTCAATATCGAAAACATCTTCAATATGTGGATCGTTTCGATTTTGTCTTTCTGCACGTATTATCTGATAAACTGGGGGCTGCACCGCATAGCGGGCAACCCGATCGGCATAATATATGTATTCGGCAAAGTGCCGTGGATCATCCTCTATTCGATGGTGGTCATCACCATCATCTATCTGATACTGATCAGAAAAGCGGTGCGCTATCGCCGCGACAGGTATTTTAGATGAACAACAAGCTTTTAAATTCGAGATTCTATCAGATTTTAATATTGACCATCGTGCTGGTGCTGATCCTCTGCATCCGCCTCTTTGTGCTGACCGTACCGCAGCATGAGAACTGGAGCGCGCAGGCCGAAAGCCAGAACACCAAGGAGATCATCACCACCGCGCCAAGGGGCGAGATCCTCGACCGCTACGGACGGGTGATCGCGACCAACCAGCAGGTTTTTACCGTGACCTTCAACATCAGCGGCCTGTCGACTGAACAGATCAACGAGGCGGCTTATGGCATCGTGCAGATCCTGGAGGAAAACGGCGACGAGTATGTGGACAACTTTCCGATCCTCATTTCCGGCAGCGGCGAGGAGACGAGCTTCCGCTATTCCTATGACGACGAAAAGGCTGAGTGGCTCAAATCGCGCGGCTTTCCGGAGGATTTTACGGCGGAGCAGGCCTTCAACGCCCTGCGCAGCACTTATGAGATCGACCAGGAGTTCGACCGCTACGAGGCCATGGAGGAGCTGCGGCAGACCTACGGCGTGTGGCCGCCGATCAACGTGCGCAGCATGCAGTTTACTTACGACACCGAAAAGGCTGACTTTCTGACGAAGTACGGGCTGAAAGAGGGGCTGACGGCAGAAGAGGCTTTCCGCCAGCTGCGGAAAACGTATTCCATCGACGAAAGCCTTTCCGATCAGGAGGTGCGCAAGATCTTCCGCATCCGCGAGGAAGTAAAGAGCGTAGGCTACAACAGATATCAGTCCAGCACCATCGCCGAGGACGTCAGCGACGAGACGGTAGTATATATCGAAGAGATGTCAAGCCGGCTGCCCGGCGTGGAAATCGGCACCAAATCGGTGAGATATTATCCGAACGGTTCGACGCTGGCGCATGTGATCGGCTATATGGGCAGCATTTCCGACAGCCAGTACGAGGAATACGTGACGGAGAAGGGCTATAACGCCACCGATCTGATCGGCAAGGACGGTATCGAGGCTTCGATGGAGGAATACCTCAAGGGCACGGACGGCGTGCGCACCGTGCGCGTCAACAGCGGCGGCGATTATGTGCAGACGCTGAGCGAGACGGAGCCGGTGGCCGGCCAGAATGTGTACCTGACGATAGACCTCGATCTGCAAAAGGTGACCGAACAGGCGTTGGCAGAGGCTATTGAAAAAACAAGGACGGGCGGCACCTTTAAGGGCAAATACGGCAGCACCCGCATGAGCAAGTACAGCAACTGTGCTTCCGGTGCGGCGGTAGCCATAGATGTGGAAACGGGCGATGTGCTGGCCATGGCCAGCTACCCGGACTACGATCCGAACATCTTTGCCGAAGGCATTTCCACGAAGGACTGGGAATCGGTGCAGAGCACCAATCCGCGCGACTACATGGCGCCGACCCCGCTTTACAATCTGGCGACCAAGGCCGCTGTGCAGCCGGGCTCGACCTTCAAGCCGGTGACGGCGGTGGCAGCCCTGCAGTGCGGCCTGGATCCGAATACGCGCATATATGATAAGGGCTATGTACAGGTCGGCGACAGAAAATGGGGCTGCAGCGTCTGGAACGATTACGGCGGCAGCCACGGCAGCGAAACCCTGGTGCAGGGCATCCAGAATTCATGCAATTTCTATTTTTACTGCATTGCCACAGGCGTCAACTGGAATAACGAATCCTCGCTGGGGTATGACGAGGAGATCACGATCGACAAGATCATGGAGGTCGCCCGCGAATTCGGCCTCGGCGAACCGACCGGCATTGAGCTGGCAGAGGGTACGACTTCGCTCGCTTCAGCGGAAAAGAAGATGCAGGGCATGAAGAACTCGCTCTGGAGCGTGCTTTACAGCAACGCATACCAGTATTGGCCGCAGTCCGTCATTGATGACGAGGAGGCGCTGCGCAAGGACATTGATACGATCGTCAGCTGGACGGAAGAAAACCCGTCCCGCGGAGAGATCATTGAGCGCGTGTCCGAGCAGACCAGCGTGCTGGAGGATAAGGTAGAAAGCCTTACAGACCTTTGCAAATACTCGTATTTTAACCAGGCGCAGTGGACTCTGGGTGACGAGTTTAACATTTCTATCGGCCAGGGTGACAACGCCTATACGCCGCTGCAGATGGCCAATTACGTGGCCACGCTCGGCAACGACGGCAAGCGCAATACTGTCAGCGTCATCAAGGGTATAGAGGGTGAGGGCGAGAAAGAAAAAGACGAACCGTACCAGATTGATGTTGACAAGGAAGATATGGACAAGGTGCTCGAGGGCATGAGGCGCGTAGCGACCAATGGTACGCTGGCTTCCTGCTTCCGCAATTTTGAATATTCCGTAGCCGGCAAGACGGGAACAGCCGAAAGAGCCGGTTACATCAATCCGGCCGATGAGGTCGCCTACGTAAAAGAAAATCTCAGCCGCATCACCTCCAAGGTCACCTGGGAAGAGGTCGAGGAAATGATGAGCAAGCTGATGAAAGAGGACCGCGAGCAGTATCCGACCGAAAACGACGCGGTGGATGATGCTCTGATCCTGGCCAGCGACAGGGAAGTAACACAATCGCAGATAGATCGCTTTAAAGATACCTATGATCATTTCGCCTGGGTAATCACGCTGGCGCCGACTGAGGATCCAAAGATTGCCGTGTGCGTGATGCTCGTACAGGGCGGTATTTCCACCAATGCGGCGCCGGTGGCCAGAGAGATCATCGGCAGCTATCTCGACAATGAAAGCAAATATGACAAAGCAGATCTTGAAGCCAAGCTGCAGTAACGGGAGGATAATTGATGGGTAAGGTTATAGTAGTTGCCTCAGGCAAGGGAGGAACCGGCAAAACGATGTTCGCCGCCAATCTGGGCGCCACGCTGGCGCGTCAGGGCTGCCGGACGGCGCTGGTCGATCTCGACACGGGCCTGCGCAATCTGGACCTCTATCTCGGCCTGGAAAACAACATAGTGTACGACGTCAACGACGTCCTCCTGGGCGTGTGCCGCATCAAGCAGGCGCTCGTC
>CALWNX010000114.1 GCA_944382925.1 uncultured Clostridia bacterium
GCTGGGGTTTTCCATCGAGGACAGGCAGCTCAAGCGGGCCGGACTCGATTACTGGCCTTATGTAGATCTGGAAATACACGAAAGTCTGGAGGATTTTCTGGCTCGATACGGCCGGGAGCGGCTCTGGCTGGCGACGACCAAGGGCGGGCAGCTTTACACACGGCCGCAGTACCGCGACGGGGATTTTATTCTCTTCGGCCGCGAGACCCGCGGACTGCCGCGCGATTTCATCGACGCCAACAGCGATAAGACCGTGCGCATTCCGATGAGCGAAAACACGCGCGCCCGGTCCTTCAATCTGGCAAATTCCGCGAACATCATTCTTTTTGAAGCTTTAAGGCAGCTGGGCTTTCCCGGCCTGGCCTGATATGTATTTCGAGATCGGCACACCTGGTCCACAGCCTTGTGTTTAGGGTATGTCGAATGGGTCGCACGCTTTGCAAATCGGAAATTTGCCTGGCAGGAAGATGAACAGAGCATGCGTCAATTACAGCAAGAGCTTAAGCACATGCAGGATACCATCAGTCATTTATACGAGCAAACAGCAAATAACGGAGGTGGAAGCAAAATAAAGATAAGGAACGGCATTGGTCGATCCAGACGGGCGTTTCATTCGCTGCCATATAACTTATGACGACCAGAGCGTAGAGGATGAAGGATTCTTTGTCAGCACGAAAAATCATCGCGATTTATTTCACGGTATTCAAAAATTAGTACCGGGCATGGAATTGACGCCGGTTTTAATCGATCTATACGAAGAAGAGGATTGTTAAAACAGACTTATCGGGCTTGAAATGACCGTAGGGCTTTGGTATAATAATTGCAAGAAAAGCCGGTTCATTCATACACAGATTAGTATTTGCAAGCAGAGGTAGACGATGAAGCTTAGCTACGGCCTGACAATTGAACAGACGCAAAAGCTTACGATGACGCCGGAGCTGATTCAGGCGATTCGCATTCTCCAGTTCAACACGCAGGAGCTTGACAGCTTCGTGCAGGGAGAGCTGCTCGAAAACCCGGTGCTCGAATTCGATCGCACTGCCGACATCGAGCCGCCGCAGGAGAAGAACGATTTTGACCTGCGCGAAAAGATCAGGGAGGATTATGACGATATAAGCTACCACCAGTGGGAGTATTCAAAGGATAAGGAGACTTTTTCCTATGAGCAGTTCGTCAGCCGCGATGAGACGCTGGAGGATTCACTGCTCCTGCAGCTGACGTTTTCCAAGCTCAAGGGACAGGAGCTTAAAATCGGCCGTTATCTGGTCGAGTCGATCGACGACAACGGTTACCTGACCGCTGATCTTGCCCAGGTGGCGCGTTGCTTCAAAACTACGGAGGAAAACGTCGAAAAGGTTCTGGATGTGATCCAGACCTTTGAACCGCTGGGGGTCGGCGCCCGCAACCTCAAGGAGTGCCTGATCATTCAGCTTGCCGCCCGCGGCCTGCTAGATGAGACGATAGAATACATAATCCTCAATCACCTGGAGGATCTGGGCGACAACAAGCTGAGCAGGGTCGCCAAGCAGATGGGTATTCCTGTCAGCCAGGTGCAGATGATCTGCGACCTGATCAGGACGCTGGAGCCAAAGCCGGGCCGCAGCTTTGCCAGCGACGAAAACGTCAAATACATCGTCCCCGATGTAATAGTAGAAAAGATTGACGGCGAATACGTCGTCTCCACCAACGAATACAGCATTCCGCATCTGATGGTGAGCCCGTATTATACGACGCTTTCCAAGGAGACCAAGAACGATGAGGAGGTTTCCAAATATCTGACGGACAAGTTCAACTCTGCCATCTGGCTGATCAAGAGCATTGAGCAGAGGAGACAGACGATCTTCAACGTGGTCACGGCGGTGGTCGAACACCAAAAGGATTTTCTTGACAAGGGTCCGAAGTATCTCAAGACGCTGACGCTCAAGCAGGTAGCCGATGTGCTGGGCGTGCACGAATCAACGGTCAGCCGTTCGATCAACGGCAAATATATGCAGACGCCGCGCGGCGTTTACGAAATACGGTATTTCTTCTCCAGCGGCGTAGCCGGCCGCGACGGAGAAGGGCTTTCTTCCAACAGCATCAAGACCTTCATCAAGGAGATCATCGCCGGGGAGGATCCGAAAAAGCCGTACAGCGATCAGGAAATGGTCGAGATCCTCAGCGAAAGAGGCATCGAGATTTCCAGGCGCACGGTCGCCAAATACAGAGAAGGTATGAATATCTTGTCGTCTTCCAAGAGACGGAGATATGAAATATAAAAAAATTGTCATCATAAGAGTTTGAGAGGAGATTTAAAATGGCGATTAGAGTAGGTATCAGTGGTTTTGGCAGGATTGCCAGAGTTGTAATCCGTGCAGCGATGGACATGCCCGAAATCGAGCTGGCCGGCATCAACGTGAGAAACGCAGACCTTGAATACATGGTCTACATGCTCAAGTACGATACGATCTTCGGCAGATTTCCGCGCAGCCTGGACAAATACGAGGGCGGACTGATCATCGACGGTAAGAAGGTGCCCGTATACAGCCAGACCGAAGCCAGCAAGATACCGTGGAAGGATTGCGGCGCCGACTACATCGTAGAAGCTACCGGCGCTTACGTGACGACAGAAAAATCAATGGAGCACATCGCTGCCGGAGCCAGGAAGGTTATCATTTCCGCCCCGGCCAAGGACAAGGTCACCCCGACCTTCGTTTACGGTGTCAACCATAAGGACTACAAGCCGGAAATGCAGGTCGTTTCCAACGCTTCCTGCACCACCAACTGTCTGGCCCCGCTGGCCAAGGTTATCGAGGACAACTGGACGATCAAGGAGGGCCTGATGTCTACCATCCACTCGGCTACCGCCAAGCAGAAGGTAGTAGACGCCCGTTCGATGAAGGACTGGAGAACAGGACGCAGCGTGTTCGGCAACGTGATTCCGTCGACCACCGGCGCAGCCAAGGCCGTGGGTCTGGTCATCCCGTCGCTGGCGGGCAAGCTGACCGGAATTTCCTACCGCGTGCCGACGGCTAACGTTTCCGTCGTAGACTTAAACGTAGTGCTCGGCAAGCCGACCAGCTACGAAGAAATCTGTGCCAAAGTCAAGGAAGCTTCTGAGACTTACATGAAGGGCGTGCTCGAGTACGTGGACGACGAAGTCGTTTCCAGCGACTTTATCGGCGATCCTTGCACATCGATCTTTGACGCCAGAGAGGGCATCGAGCTGAACGACCACTTCTTCAAATTCATCGCCTTCTACGACAATGAATTCGGATATTCCAGCAAGATTCTGGAAATGATTAAGTACATACACAGCATCGGCTGATGAGAGAGCTGATCAGCTGATAAGAGGTACTACGGGAGGCAAAGCAAATGAAAAAAACGGTCAGAGACATACAGGTCAAAGATAAAAAGGTGATCGTCAGGTGCGATTTTAACGTGCCGCTCAAGGACGGCGTTATCACCGACGATACGAGAATTAAGGCCGCGCTGCCGACCATCCGCTATCTGCTGGATGAGGGCGCAGCCGTAATCCTGATGTCGCATCTGGGACGGCCAAAGGGCGAGCCGGATGCGCAGTATTCGCTGCAGCCGGTGGCCGGGCGGCTTTCTGAGCTTTTGGCGCGTGAGGTCATCTTCGCCAGATCAGACAGGGTAGTCGACGACGAGGTGAGGGCGGCGGCCGCAAAGCTCATGGCCGGGCAGGTGATGCTGCTCGAAAATGTACGCTTCCACAAGGAGGAGACCAAGAACGGCGAGGATTTCGCCCGCGAGCTGGCGCAGCTTGCCGACATCTATGTCAACGACGCTTTCGGCACCGCGCACAGGGCGCACGCCTCGACGGCCGGCATCGCCGCTTTTCTGCCGGCTGTATCCGGCTTTCTGATCGAAAAGGAAGTTAAATTTCTCGGCGAGGCGCTTGATGCGCCAAAGCGGCCGTTCGTGGCCATCATGGGCGGAGCCAAGGTGGGAGACAAGATCCCGGTGATCCGCAACCTGCTGGGAAAGGTCGACGCGCTTCTGATCGGCGGCGGCATGACCTATACCTTCTACAAAGCCAGGGGCTACGAGATCGGCACCTCCATTCTGGACGCGGAAAGTCTGGAGCTGGCTTCCTCGCTGCTGAAGGAGGCCGCGGAGAAAAACGTGCGCCTGCTTCTGCCTGTAGATGTGCTCTGCGGGCGCGAATTTAAAAACGATACGGAAACGCTGGTGTGCAGGGCGGAGGAGATGCCGCCAGACATGATGGGACTTGACATCGGGCCGGAAACGATCGCCGCCTACAGCAGTGAGATCGCTTCTGCCGGCACCATAGTGTGGAACGGACCGATGGGCGTCTTTGAAATGGAAAGCTTTGCCGGCGGCACCCGGGCTGTAGCCGAAGCCATGAGCAGGTGCGGGGCTGTGACCGTCATCGGCGGCGGAGATTCGGCGGCGGCTGTCACCCAGTTCGGACTGGCCGACAAGATGAGCCACATCTCTACCGGCGGCGGCGCTTCGCTGGAGTTCCTCGAAGGCAAGGAGCTGCCGGGCATCGCCGTTTTGGAGAATAAATAACCTTAAACGCTGATTACGAAAGGAACAAGGCATGAGAATACCGTTTATTGCCGGCAACTGGAAGATGAACAAGACCATGGCCGAGGCCAGACTTTTTGCCAGGGATATCAAGGAAATGTACCTTGATACCGATGTCAGAGCGGCGATCTTTGCGCCGTATACACAGCTTTTAGTCCTCAAGGAGGCGCTGAAAAATACAGGCATCGCTCTCGGCGCACAGAACGTGCACTATGAGATGTCGGGCGCATATACGGGTGAAATCTCGATTCCGATGCTCAGCGAGCTGGGTGTGGACTACTGCCTGATCGGTCACTCTGAAAGGCGGCAGTATTTTGGAGAGACAGACCAGACCGTCAACCTGAAGATGAAGGCGCTGCTTGACAGCGAAATAAAGCCGCTGGTCTGCGTCGGCGAGGACCTTGGGCAGCGGGAGTCCGGCCAGGCTCTTGCGCTGGTAGAAAAGCAGGTCAGAGCAGCCTTTGACGGCATCGCGGCAGAAAAGGCTGTCCGCGCAACGATCGCCTATGAACCGATATGGGCCATCGGCACCGGCCGCACGGCTACCCCGGAGCAGGCTAACGAAATGTGCGCCTGCATCAGGGGCGTTCTTTCCTCGCTGTACGATGAAGAGACGGCTGATGAGATCATCATTCAGTACGGCGGCAGCGTGACGCCCGAAAACGCCACCCAGATCATGAACATGGAAGAAATAGACGGCGCGCTGGTAGGCGGGGCAAGCCTGGACCCGGTAAAATTTATGCAAATTGTCGATTTTTAGCTTGATTTCAAGCCGTTTTCTGTGATATACTATTCAAGCTATAATATTAGGAGGAGAAAAATGAGACTTTTCTTGATGATTTTATTGGCAATCTCCAGCGTTGTTCTCATTGCCAGCGTACTTTTACAGTCAGGCAACAGCGCCGGTTTGTCAGGCTCTATCGCCGGCGGAGCTGAGCAGCTCTTCGGCAAGAAAAAGAGCAGAGGCTATGAGGCTATTTTAGCCAAGATCACGACTGTAGGCGCTGTATTGTTCGTGGTCCTGTCCCTGGCCCTTGTGACTATGGACTGATGATTTAGTTTTGTACAAATTTTATTTTAAATCAATAACCACTTCGATGTAAGAGGCGCGTTGTGCGTGCCTCTTCTTCAGCGTTAGAAGTGAGCAGGAGGTAATCAAACATGGACATTTTTGCTGTATGTGCAGCCGCGTTTGGACTCATCGTCGCCTTTTGTCTGGCGGCCTGGATCCTCAAGGCTGACGAAGGCAACGACAGAATGAAGGAAATTGCCGGCTACATCCGCGAGGGTGCGATGGCTTTCCTCAGAAGAGAATACAAGACCATGGCTATCGTGATTGTCGTTCTCTTCTTGCTTATCGGTTTCGGACTGAAAAGCTGGACTACCGCCATCCTCTACGTATGCGGCGCACTGCTGTCTGTGCTGGCAGGCTTCTTCGGCATGAAGGTAGCTACTGCCGGCAACGTGAGAACAGCTCAGGCTGCCAAGGATTCCGGCATGAACAAGGCTCTGAAGATCGCTTTCAGAAGCGGATCGGTAATGGGTCTGTGCGTTTCCGGCCTCGGCCTCTTCGGCCTCGGCCTGGTGATGGTCTTCCTCGACCTGGCGACCGTGATCCAGTGCGTGACCGGCTTCGGTCTGGGCGCTTCCTCGATGGCTCTGTTCGGCAGGGTAGGCGGCGGTATCTACACCAAGGCTGCTGACGTCGGCGCCGACCTGGTCGGCAAGGTAGAAGCCGGCATCCCAGAAGACGACCCGAGAAACCCGGCCGTTATCGCTGACAACGTAGGCGACAACGTAGGCGACGTTGCCGGTATGGGCTCCGACCTGTTCGAGTCCTATGTAGGTTCGATCATTTCCGCGGTAACCCTGGCTGCCGTAGCAGTGCAGACCTCGGCGGAAACGGCGACCTTCTCGGAAGCCACGGCTGCGATCTTCCCGCTGGTAATTTCCGCGATCGGTATTATAGCATCTGTCATCGGTATCATGTGTGTAAGAGGCAAGGAGGGTAAGAACCCGGCCAGCGCTCTGAACATGGGCACATACATCAGCGGCATCATCGTTATCGCCGCCACGATTTTCTTCTCCAAGAGCATGCTCGGCGATTACACCTATGCGGCCGCCATCATCGCCGGCCTGGTAGTCGGTATCGCCATCGGCAAGATCACGGAGATATATACTTCCTCTGATTTCAAATCGGTAAAGAAAATCGCCGAGCAGTCGCAGACCGGCCCGGCCACCACTATCATCAGCGGACTGGGCGTAGGCATGATGTCCACCCTGTGGCCGATCATCCTCATCTGCGCGGGCGTATTTATCGCCTATCAGTTCGCCGGACTTTACGGTATCGCTCTTTCTGCGGTAGGTATGCTTTCGACGACCGGCATGACCGTAGCTGTTGACGCTTACGGCCCGGTATCCGACAATGCCGGCGGTATCGCCGAGATGTCCGAGCTGCCACACGAGGTTAGAGAGATCACGGACAAGCTCGACTCTGTCGGCAACACCACTGCCGCTATCGGCAAGGGCTTTGCCATCGGCTCCGCGGCGCTGACCGCGCTGGCTCTGTTCGCTTCCTATGCTGAAGTGACCGATCTTGAGCTGATCAGCCTGCTGGATCCAATCGTAATCATCGGCGTCTTCATCGGCGCGATGCTGCCGTTCCTCTTCTCAGCCATGACCATGAATTCAGTAGGTAAGGCTGCCAATCAGATGATCGAAGAGGTAAGAAGACAGTTCAGAGAGAACAAGGGCATCATGGAAGGCACTGCCAAGCCTGACTACGCTAACTGCGTAGATATTTCCACCAAGGCTGCGCTGACCGAAATGATCATGCCGGGCCTGATGGCGATCATCGCTCCTCTGGCCGTAGGCATCATCCTCGGCACCGAGGCTCTGGGCGGCATGCTGGCAGGCTCCCTGTCCTCCGGCGTTCTGCTGGCCATCATGATGGCTAACGCAGGCGGCGCCTGGGACAACGCCAAGAAATATATCGAAGAGGGCAACTACGGCGGCAAGGGTTCCGAACCGCATAAAGCTGCTGTTGTCGGCGACACCGTAGGCGATCCGTTCAAGGATACCTCCGGCCCGTCCATCAACATCCTCATCAAGCTGATGACTATCGTAGCGGTAGTATTTGCTCCGATCTTCGTACAGATCGGCGGCCTGCTGTAAGCCGGCAGACTGCTGTCAATGCAAATCAAAAGCCGGGCAACCAATCGGTTGCCCGGCTTTTGCGGGTTATAGGACAAAATGTGTTGGTTTCATCAGTCTTGAGGAAATCAGTGGCACCCTGCGCACCGCATTTTTTGCTTTCACCACTTTTTTGGTTATCGCAGTCCTGCAAGATGAATTTTGCAAAAATTTTCACCGCTTATTTGGATAATGAAGCTTTGCCAAGTTGAAAAGGGCATGAGCTTTTTTGTTTTTGGCCGGAATTAAGGCTTAGAGCAGGAAGAATGCGGACTTTTTATACGTGTGTAGCGGCGTTTTCAACTTACGACTATGCTTTTAAGGCTGAAAGAGAAGAAAAATTTTGCAAAATTCATCTTGCGACGGCTGTATTTTTGCTTTGGTTGAGAAAGCTACTTGCACAAGTAGCGGGGACTAAAGCCGGGCAACCAATTAGCTGCCCGGCTAGAGAGAATCACTGCCTGTTTTGCCCTATGCTTCTGTTTGTTGGTTATCTGTTTTTAAACTCTGCCGGGCGCTTCTCGATGAAGGCCTGCATGCCTTCCTTCTGGTCCTCGGTGCCGAAACAGCCGCCGAAGGCTTCTGCCTCCAGCGCGGAGCCGGAGAAGAGGTCGAGATGGTAGCCCTTGTTGATGCAGGTCTTGGCCATGGAAACGGCGATCGGCGCTTTGGCGGCGATTTTGCCGGCGATTTCTTCGCAGGTGGCGAGAAGGTCTTCCGGAGCGACTACCTTTTCTACCAGGCCGATGCGCAGGGCTTCTTCGGCGCCGATGGTGTCGGCGGTGAGGATCAGGAGCTTGGCCATGCCTTTGCCGACCAGCTTGGAAAGCCGCTGCGTGCCGCCGAAGCCAGGTGTGATACCCAGACCGACCTCGGGCTGACCAAATTTGGCCTTGGCCGAAGCGATGCGGAAATCGCAGGCCATGGCCAGCTCGCAGCCACCGCCGAGAGCGAAGCCGTTGACGGCAGCGATGACCGGTTTTTCTATCTTTTCGATAAAGTTCATGACCTTCTGTCCGTAGGCGGCGAACGCGCGACCTTCGGCGACGGTCATGGTGCTCATCTGCACGATGTCGGCCCCGGCCACGAAGGAACGGCCCGCGCCGGTGAGGATTACGGCTCTGATATTGCTATCGGCATCTATTTTATTGAATACATCAAACAGCTCTTCGAGAACGGTTCTGTTAAGCGCGTTGAGAGCTTCGGGCCTGTTGATCGTGACGTAGGCCAGAGGCCCCTTCACCTCATACATAATCGTATCGTACATTTTTTCTCTCCTTTACAGCATTAAGAAAAATATTTGTTTCCATTTTAACATTGTTTTGCCCGTTAGGCAATGCCCGGGCAATAAAAAACCGCCCGCGGCCGGGCGGCCGGGCGGACGGCCAGGCGGGCGAGCGAGACGCAGCGCACGCAGGAGCAGGTCAGATCTGCTCCTTGAGACGCTCAAGCGTGTGCCTGATGACAGGGATGTTGATGACGATCAGGGTGATCACAGCTTCGGTGCCGATATAGATGATGTTATAGATGAAGGAATAGGCAACGGCGTTCATGTTGTAATCAGCGGCGTAGGAGCCGAAGAAGATGAAGCCGGAAAGGAAGCTGCAGAGGAAACGGCCGCAGACGCCGATTATGTAACCGGTGGAAAGGCCGTGCTTTTTGTTGGCGGTCAGGCCGGACAGGCCCAGCATGCCGAAGGCGAGAAAATAGTCGAGCACCACCTGCGCCGGATGTACTATGACCGGCTCGAGGATGAAGTTTATCAGGCCCAGAGCCATGCAGGCGACCACGCCCTTGGCCGGCCCGCAGTAGTAGCCGCAGAGGGTGGCGGCCAGCATGCTCATGAGCGTGATCGAACCGCCGTAAGGCAGGTTGAGAAACTTGATCATGCCCAGGACTGTGGCCAGCGCGATGAGTACCGCGCAGAGGACTAACTGATGAAGACTTTTGCTTTGCTTGGAACGTGATTGTGTTGACATAAAAAATCCTCCTTTGTTTATTAGGAGGGGAACCGCACAAAAAATGTGTTTTTTGCTTCCCTACGCCGGCATTAACCGGATCAGGTGTTGAGGGTCAAACCACCGAGGAGGGCAGGCCAAAAGCAAAGCGGCGGGCCTGTCCGGGGCGGTATAATCTCAGCATAAGCTCCCCTAGCATACAAGTATTATAGGATGATTTCTTGTCATTGTCAAATGGTGTTTCAGGTGATATAATAAAGCCGAATAATGTGTTTATTGGTAAAGTCATAAAAAGAAGGAGCACTGATGAATAACAGAATCGTAATTGAACCGGCTTTCAAGATCAGAGAGATCGCCCGCAACGCGCTGGCCGGCTATTGGCCGCGCATGTACCTGGGCATCTTCATTTATTTTGTCATCCTTTCAGGAATGATGACGATTTTGGATCTTTTCTTTTCCACGATCGTCAATGTCCTGTTGCCGACGGGTGAGTATCTGCCTGTATCAGTAGGCTATGCTAGCTGGCTTTATCAGCTGGCCGTCGGCGGCCCGCTGCAGTATGGACTGGCGCTCTTTCTGCTGTCCTTCCTCAGGCGCAGAGAGATTGATAACGGCTATCTGATGGACGGCTTCAGCCATTTTGGCAAGACCTTCATCCTTTATTTGCTCTACTGCCTGCGGATTTTCCTCTGGTCGCTGCTCTTTGTGATCCCGGGGATCATCGCCGTCTTCAGGTACAGCCAGGCCT
Source organism: uncultured Clostridia bacterium (assembly GCA_944382925.1). Lineage (GTDB taxonomy): Bacteria > Bacillota > Clostridia > Peptostreptococcales > Anaerovoracaceae > Fimisoma. Next base: position 10,456 of record CALWNX010000114.1, read on the forward strand.
TTTATCTGCAGGTCGATCATCCTGACTGGACGGCCAGCCAGTGTATTAGGGAGAGCACGTACCTGATGAAGGGCAACAAGGGCAAGCTGTTTTATCTCAATCTTACCTTTATCGGCTGGTATATTCTCGCCAACATACCGTCCCTGCTCATAAGCGGAGTGATCAATTCTGCTGTTGTTTTCTTCGTTTTGTGGGTTCTGCTGTCGCTGCCTGTGCTTGTGGTGGATCTGTATGCTTCAATGTCGAGAGCTGCTTTTTATGAGCTTCTGACAGAACGCCTGGTAGTGACAGACGGATACGAGCGTGATCAAAGAGAGGGTTAGAGGTGAGTATGGACAGGGATACTAGTCATATCGTCTACGAGTCAGCCGCTAAAATCAGAGAGGTGGGCCGCAGCGCCGCCAGGGGCAAATGGGGACGGCTTTTCCTCAGCTGCATGATCATCTATGGCGTCAAGCTGGCTGCTGTGTTACTGATCTGCCTGCTCTCGGCTTTACTGCCATTGTGGCACATGATACTGAGCGACGACGGGTATTTTTTCTTAAACCTTACACCTTTGATTGCACTGCCGTTTTGCATTCTGCTGACTGTGCCGCTGCCGCTGGGCCGCTGCTCTTTTGTGCTCGGCTCCTTCCGCAGCCAGCATGTGTCTTATGGGCGCATCTTTTTTGGCTATAAGATGTTTTTCAAGATACTGGGGCTTTTGCTGCTGGTGTCATTAAAAATATATGCCTGGTCGCTGCTCTTTGTAATTCCGGGCTATGTGGCGTATTTTCGTTACAGCATGTCACTCTATGTGCTGGCGGACCATCCCGACTGGAAAATAAGGGACTGCATCAACGAGAGCAAGCGTTTGATGAAGGGCAATAAGAGCAAGCTTTTCTGCCTCCAGCTTTCGTTTGTCGGCTGGGGTGTTGTGTGGCTGCTGTCCGTTATGGGCATCTTTATGATAATCTCGATGATTGTTTATCTAGTATACGATTATTTGCTGATATATGGAGCTTTTGAATTGGTGTCCGTGATAATGCTGATTTTCATGATAGCTGTGAGTCAAATCAGTATAACGCCGCTTTCGAATTATATCTCCATGTCAGTGGCGGCCTTTTATGAGCTCGCCAGCGGACGGCTGAAGGTGACGGAGACTGAATTCTGCCAGCCCCCGGAAAGCAGAGAATAAGCAGAACTTATAAAACCTCCTTGGCATAGTATATAGGAGATCATGCTAAGGAGGTATAATTTTGTCCGTACAGAGGCATTATTTCCCCGGCAATAACACGCCGCTGGGATTCTATTCT
>CALWNX010000115.1 GCA_944382925.1 uncultured Clostridia bacterium
TGTCGAGGTCGTGCCTGGTCGGCAGGCGTTTCTCGACCCAGTCCTCCTGATTCCAGTTGTTGGCTTCCAGCCATTTATCGCCGCAGATGTTTCTCTCCTTGATGAAAGCCTTGCCCATCTCTATCACATCGGCGATAGATCTGGCCGGCCTGAGATCCAGTCTTCGGAAGGAATAGCCCTCGTCAAGGAAATGCTGATGGCTGTCGTCAAAGCCCGGGAGCACTCTCTTGCCCGCCAGGTCGATGACCCTGGTGTCCGCCGTTTTCAGCGCCAGAATCTCTTCGTCGCTGCCGAAGGCGGCAAATTCTCCGTTGCTACAAGCCAGAGCCGAAACCTCGCCGGCTTCTGTCTTTATCTTACCGTTGAATAAAATGAGTTCCACGATTAATCCTCCCTTTCCTTGCAGTTATCTTTTTCTTGTGCAGTTTTCTAATTATATAAATACGCAATTACCATGCCAATTAAAAAGGGCGCCCTTCTGCCAGAGAAAGGCGCGCATAGTTCGGCAGTCAGGCCGTATTTTTCAAGAGCTGTGGCCCGCCCCCCTTCTTACCGTTCCCGCGTCTGTAAGCGGTCAGGAGGGCCTGCTGTACAAAATTTTTTAGCCATGTAAAATTTTTTTTCGTTCTCGCCGGCAACTACTATTCAAGCCGGTACTGCTTCAGCTTGTGATGCAGGTTCTGCCTGGTCAGTCCCAGCATGTCCGCCGCTTTCCGCACATCACCGCCAGCCGCAGTGAGCGCCTCGCGGATCGCCTCGCACTCGTACTCCTGCAGTAGTTCCTTTAAAGTGCGGTCATCGTTGACGTCAAAGTGCTCATAGCCTTCGCCGGCCTCTGTCTCCTGCTCAAGCCATGGGAGGTCGTCCAATGTCAGATACGCCCCCTCGGCAAAGTTGAAAGCGCATTCGATCGTGTTCTCAAGCTCCCTGATGTTACCCTTCCATTCCCGGCGCAGAAGAAAATCCATCATATCTTTGTCGACGCCGGCAATATTGCGGTGCATCAGCTTGTTATATTTGTTGATAAAATACTCTGTCAGCAGCGGTATATCGCTATGCCGCTCCGCCAGCGCAGGCAGATCGATCTGAATTACGCGCAGCCTGTAATAAAGGTCCTCTCTGAGCAGGTGCTTTTTGACCAGCAGCAGAGGATCCTCGTTGGTGGCTGCGACGATACGAACGTCGATCGGGCGCTGCTCATAGTCGCCTACGCGCATGATCTTCTGCTCTTCGATCGCTTTGAGGATCTTAGCCTGCAGAGCCATGTCCATATTGTTGATCTCATCGAGGAATACCGTGCCGCCGCTGGCCGCTTCCAGCAGCCCTTTCTTATCCTCCGCGCCGGTAAAGCTTCCCCGTACCGTACCAAAGAGCATGCTTTCGAGCAGATTAGCGGGTATGGCCGCGCAGTTCTGCGCCATAAACGGTTTACCGCGACGGGCGCTGCCCGTATGGATGGCTTCAGCCACCATCTCCTTGCCGGTGCCTGTTTTGCCGTATATCATTACCGGCGAATCGGTCCTGCTCACTTTGGTGATCTTTTCCTTGACTCTTCTCATGAGCGGGTTCTCAGAAATGATATCCTCGGTCGTATACAGCTGTCTGTGCCTTCTGCCTGTTTCCGGTGTGATGTAAATGTTGTGCCTGGTATCGACAGCTGTGTTGATTGTGGCCTCAACTGCACCCGTCACCTGACCGTTTTCAATGATCGGCAGTACCGTGATCACATGGCTGATCTGGCGGCCGCCCAGCACACGGGTAGTTTCCTGCAGATTATAGGTGGGCGTTCCCTCTCTGATAGCCTTCATGATGACGCTCTCTTCAGGATCGACGCCCGGATAGAGCTCGCTCAGCGTTTTGCCGACAACGTCAATATCGCCGAAAATACCGCTCGTTCCCTGGCTGTCATAGTATACGGCTCTGCCATCAGTATCAAAAATAATGAGATTATCGAAATAATTATGTGAGTCCAGAAGTTCAAGGACGTTCTCTCTCAGCTTAAGCATGGTTCATCTGCCCCTTGTGTCCTTGCATCGGTGAGATGCAGCGTCTTCATTTTGTTATTGAGTGTCTGCCTGCTGATACCCAGGCGCTGGGCAGCTCTTACCTGACTGCCGCAAGCTCTGAGCGCCTCTCTGATGATGTATTCCTCGTAGGCCTGCATCCGCTCCCTGAGGCTCTGCCCACTGCCGTCTGCGGGTGTCTCCGGCGTGTGCCGGCCGCTCCTGAGGGCTGCGCTGTCGATATCCTTAAGCTCGATGTATTCCCCTTCGCAGAGGTTAAAGCCGCTTTCGATCATATTGCGCAGCTCGCGCACATTGCCCGGCCAGCTGTAAGCCATAAACGCCTCTTCTACTTCGGGGCTGACGCCTTTGATACTGCGCATCATATTGTGATTGAAAAAGTCGATATAATATTTTACCAGCGGCATTATATCTTCTCGCCTCCGGCGCAAAGGCGGAACCTCAAGCTGTACCACCTTGAGCCGGTAATAAAGATCTTCTCTGAGCCTGCCTTCTCTGACGGCCTCCTCGGGATCAACGTTGGTCGCAGCGATAATGCGCACATCGACCGGTATCTGCTCTGTCCCGCCGATACGGGTGATGCGTTGTTCCTCGATGGCCTTCAGCAGCTTGGCCTGCACGGTCAGCTCCATGGAGTTGATTTCATCAAGAAACAGGGTTCCTCTGTTCGCCGCCTCGAAAAGACCCATGCGGTTCTCGGCATTGGTAAAACCGCCGCGCACGGTGCCAAAGAGGATGCTTTCGAGCAGGTTCTCTGGAATAGCCGCGCAGTTTTGCGAGATAAAGCGCATGCCGGCACGGCGCCCTGCATCATGCAGCGCCAAAGCAGCCAGCTCCTTGCCGGTGCCCGTTTCTCCGCACAGGAGTACGTTGGAATCAGTCTGTGCCGCCTTAAGCAGCCTCTTCTTCAGCTCCTGCATCCTGGCAGAAACGGAAACAATACGCTTGATGGACTCGGAATGTCCGGCCTTAATCATTTCTGAGTCGATGGCAAAGAGGTTGAGATGAGCGTCCCTGTTGTACATATAGAGAAAGACTTCGATTGCACCGATGACGCGCTTTTCCTCCCAGACCGGGAAAGTACTGAACATGCCCTCATATGATTCGCCCTTGTAGTTGGTCAACCTCTGCACCTTATTGATCAGCGGCCGGCCGGTGCGGATGACCTCCATCATCGTACTGCTCTGCCTGCTGACGCCAGGATAGACCTCAAACAGGCTCTTGCCAAGGATCTCGCTGTCGCTGAGCGTGTTGATGTCCTTGCGGCTGTTATAATAATACTCTACAATGCCGTTACGGTCGGTGACGATCACGCCGTCGAAGTAATTGTAGATGTTGAGTATTTTTTCTGCATAGCCCGTAAGTCCCATGCCCGTCCTCCTTTGCTGGCTTGTACTTCATTTTAGCATATTGCGCCTTGGCGGTCAATCGGCAGGACGGCCGAAAAGGCTTGTGGCCGGGCGGCCGGAACGGCGGAAGCGGCCGGAACGGCATATTCTCGCTTTTCGCTAAACTCCCTTGTTCCCAAGAGAATTTCAGCACACAAAATTCTCTCATTTTTGCTTAACCCGGGGCGGCAAAGAGAATGAGTGAAAAATACCGAACAAAAAGTCCCTCTTTGCCCGGCAAAGCTGCCGCAGGAAGAGACTCTCAGAGGCTTTAAATCGCTGTGATCTAAGCAGATTCTCTTTTCATCCAGCTCCCTGCGCGATTGGCGAGACTTTTCGTGTCTGAAATTCTCTTGGCAACAGCTCGATTTGCAAAAAGGCGAGAATTTCAACGTATAGGCTGCAAGCAGAGAAGCTGCAAGCAGCAAGGCTTCCGAGCAGAGAGTTGGATGACAAAAGGCTCTATAATAAATGTTGGGGTGGCTGAAAAAAATTTTCAGCTATCTCAGCATTTTTTAGTGCAAAAAAAATTGAGCATTATCACAAACTCAGCTACAATTAAAGTGTCCAATTCCAAAAGCAGGA
>CALWNX010000116.1 GCA_944382925.1 uncultured Clostridia bacterium
AGGGGTTAAGGTAACGCCGTTTGTGTGCGTATTCAGTTTTTAACACATTCCCTGTCTATCCGCTGTCCGCAAAACCATTGATTTTATTAGCTTTTTGCCGCTATCGCTATCACACCTCATTATTCGATAGGCCCGGCTGGAATGAGATGATAGGGCTTGCGGAAGCGGGAAAGGTCAAAACGGTTATCGTCAAGGATATGTCCCGCATGGGGCGGGATTATCTGAAAGTCGGCTACTACACCGAGAGTTTCTTTGCCGAGCGTGATATTCGCTATATTGCAATCAACGACGGTGTGGACAGCGACAAGGGCGACAACGATTTTACCCCATTCCGTAACTTGTTCAACGATTTTTATGCCCGCGATACCAGCAAGAAAATCCGCGCCGTCATGCGGGCAAAGGGCAACGCTGGGGAACATCTTTGCAGCAACCCGCCCTATGGCTATGTGAAAGACCCCAACGACAAGAAAAAGTGGATTGTAGACGAGGAAGCCGCCGAAGTAGTCAAACGGATTTTTGGCTTGTGCGTTGCCGGAAAAGGGCCGATGCAGATTGCAAAGGCATTGACTGCCGGAAAGGTTTTGACCGTCAAAGCGTACTACGCAAAACGGGATGGGAAACCCATGCCGGAAAATCCTTATCGCTGGTCTGTGGAAACCATACGGGGGATTGCACCATGCACTTTATCCGCGAGGAAACGCTGAAACGGTTTGTGCTGCGCCGGATATTCGATGTAACCGCCATGTTTTTTGAGGACATTATAAGTTTTCAAAAAGCGGTGTATGAGCAGCGGTTTGAGGAAGCGGAAAATGTCAAGGCAGACCGGGAAATGGTAAATGCCTACGAGCAGGGCAAAGCGGATTTTGACAGTTTCGCGGCGGTTATTCGGAAGTATGTAGGGATTACCGAACTGACGCCCACGATTGTCAACGAGTTTGTAAAAAAGATTATCGTCCACGCACCGGACAAGTCCTGCGGCCACCGGCGGCAGAAAATCCAGATTATCTGGAACTTCGTCGGGGAACTAAAACAGGACGAGGACAAGCAGACCATTGAACGGCAAAGGAAAAACAGGACAGCATAGCAATTTGCCATGCTGCCCTGCAAGATACGATTACTTCCTTATGAGTGTGCGGCTTTACCTGGGGGTTTTTCTACAGTCTAGCCGGCTGCTTTCTTGGCAGCCGATCAGACTTTAGACAAACCCCGCTGTAAACAAATCCCGCCGCAGACAGCCCGCTGCCCGCGATTTTTAGCTTTCACCGCTATGTTGAAAAAACGCATGGCGTAAGATGAATTTTGCAGGGAATTTCTTCTCTTTTCTGCAATCTGGCCGGTCCGCAAGTTGAAAGGTACCTCTTAGGCATACTCAAAACAAAATCGTGTTAAAGAAAAAGCACCATCAGGCAGTTCGCCTCGGCAAAATACTCCTTTTTTCAACTGGCTGATGCTCTTATTGGCATGAAAGCGGAGAATTTTTTTGCAAAATTCAACTTGAAACTTGCTGAATTTAAAAAAAGTTGAGAAAGGAAGCGCAATGCCCATTGCCCATTGCACATTACACATTGCGCATCAGATATATAATAAATCCGCCGCAATCGAAAACCCAAAGACAACTTCATTTGTGAAATTGTCTGAGGTTTGTCTGCAGTCTGGCCGGCTGCTTTCTCAGCAGCCGGTTTTTTGGAGTTTATCAGCAAGACGAAATCTCGCTGCACTTGCAGGCTCTGACGGTCACGCCGTCCGCATCCGTATGCGAGCAGGCGCCGCAGAGGCCCAGCCCGCAGCAGATGTTGGCGTGGTTTGGATAGATGACTTGCGCAAGGTCTAGGTCGAAGCGCTCCGCAAGCAGCCGGCAGTAATACGGCGAGAGCATAAGAAAGATGTTCGGTGCAAGGCCCGTTTGCTGCCGGCAGTATTCGATATCTCCGCGCACGAGAACCACCAGCTCATCGCTGCCGCAGACACTGCCTGCGGCATCGGCCTCGCCTGCGGCAGACTCGTCAAGCGTTACCTGCCGGTAGGCAAGCGGCGTTGCGTAGCGGGCCAGGAAATCGGCGGTCAGCTTGTTCTCGTCCAGATACATGGCGAGCAGGCCGCTGCCCAGCAGGTTTTTCTGATTCAGCAGCGGCATGATAGCCATGCCCCGGCCGATGACCAGCGAGAGGCGGCGCGGATCGAATTTTTCCGCGTTGATGAGACCGCTGAAAAAAGGCCCGCGGATCCACAGCCGATCGCCGCTTTCGGCGGCGCGGTCGAGAGCCTGCGACTTGGGCCCGGTGACGTCAAGGCAGAGCCTGATACAGGTGCCGCCTCCCGCCTCTGCACCTGCCAGTTCCGCCTCCGTACCCGCCAGCACCGTTTCCATCACCGAAAGAGGCAGGCTCAGCTCGCCTTCGCCCACCAGCACGAAGCTTCCCATTCTGCTGCAGGCCAGAGCCAGACCCAGCGGAGCCTCCAGCGTCAGCACCTTGAGACGGTCGGAAAAATCCTCCACCTTTCTAATCTTCAGCGCGCGCCCCGCCGGGACCGGCTGCGCTTTTCCCCCGTTTTGCACGTATTCGTTGTAGGGACAGACGCCCTGCCAGCCTGCCCGGCAGTCGCATTTGCCCCGGCTGAGCATCCCGCAGGTGTAGCACTGGCCGGCCGCCATCAGCGCGCAGGGGCATTTGGCCGTGCCCCGGTCCGTACAAACGTATTCCATCTTCATTCCCCCAATCTTGAAAATCCATAGTCGAGCAGCGCATAGGCGTCCGCAAACCAGTCGTGGTCGTCGAGCACCACTGCGATCAGCTCCCGGCCATCTCTTGCGGCCGAGGCCACCAGCGTACGCCCGGAGGCCATCGTATAGCCGATCTTTACGCCGGTTGCACCTTCGTACTGGCTGAGCGTCTTGTTTTTGTTGACGAAGCTGCGGCCGCTTTCTTCGCTCTGCCATTCCCTGGCGGCGACGATGTGGCGAAAATCCTCGTTCTTCATCGCTTCCATGCTGATGCGCGCCAGATCGGCCGCCGTCGTGTAGTGCTCCTCGTCCGCAAGCCCGTGCGGGTTGGTAAAATGCGTCGAGTTGCAGCCGAGCGCAGCGGCTTCCTCGTTCATGCGCGCGACGAAGCTTTCCATGCTGCCGCCGCAGCAGACGGCAAGCGCGCAGGCCGCATCGTTGCCGGACTGGAGCATCAGGCCGTACATCAGCTCCCTGACCGTCAGCCTTTCGCCGGCCTTTAGGTAAAGCGAAGAGCCTTCGACGCCGGCAGCCTCGGCCGGTACGACGAGATGGCTGTCCGGACCGGCATCGATCTCGTCGAGAATCTGCAAGACCACCAGCGCAGTCATGATCTTGGTAGTGCTGGCCGGGTACATCTTCTCGTGCGCATTTTTCTCATAGAGCACGCTGCCGTCCTTTGCGTCGATGAGAATCGCCCCGCGCGCCGAAATCGCCGGTTCCGTCACCTCCCCGGCGGCGGCAGGCTCTGTCCCGCGCGCGCCGAAGACGCCGGCAGCAAAAAGCAGCCACAGGCAGAGCGCCAGAGCCAGGCAGGAACCGAGCGCAGCCGCAAAAGCAAGCAAAGTCTTCTTTTTCATAACAAAACTCCTTCATAACATTTTACTGCCATGAAGGAGTTATATTACTCATTTATGCGCCGGCCTAGAGCTCCTGGATCTCGATGCGCATCTGGTTTTCGTTGAGCTCGTCGCTCTCTTCCTCGACGTCGTCAGCCAGCGCACCCGACATGAGGCTGTCGATGTCCTCGATCTTCGGCAGCTCTTTGAGCGAGGAAAAGCCGAAGTTGCGCAGGAAGGTGTCGGTAGTGCCGTAGAGGATCGGGCGGCCGATCGTATCCGCGCGGCCTTTTTCCATCACCAGCTCCTTGCGCAGCAGTCCCTCGATCACGCGGTCGCATTTGATGCCGCGAATAGCCTCGATCTCGCCCTTGGTCACCGGCTGCTTGTAGGCCACGATCGCCAGCACCTCCAGCGCCGACTGCGAAAGCTTCTTGACCTTGACGGGCGTGCAGAGACTGCGCACGTAATCGGCGTTTTCGGCCCTGGTCACGAACTGAAAAGCCTGGTTGACGCGTCTGATGACGATGCCGCGCCCCTCCTGCTCGTATTCCTGCTGCAGCTCCAGAAAGCACTCCAGAGCTTCCTCCTTGCTGATATTGAAGACCTCGGCTGCCGCCTTGACCTCCAGGGGCTCTCCCCAGGTGAACATCATCGACTCAAAGGCCGATTTGATGGTTTTTTTACTGCTCATACTTGATTTCTCCTTCGTCGATCCTTTCTCCCGCCGCCACCTCGATGTCGCCGTAGGTCGCGCGCTGTTCGACCCGCACGATCCTTTCCTTGGCCATTTCCAGCAGGGAAACAAAGGTGATGACCACGTCATAGCGGTCGCGCTTGTTGACGATCAGCTCGCGGAAGCTGAAAATGCGGCCCGCCCTGCTCCTGATCGCCCGCACGATGTGACGCATGCGGCTCTCGACAGAAAAACGCTCGCGCTCCACCCGCGTATAATGCCTGCGCACGGCCTCGATGCGGCTTTTACGCTGCAGAAAGGCAGAAAACGCGCTGGCCAGCTGCCGGACGTCGAGGCTGAGGTATTCGTCCGGGTTGGCGAGAAACTGGGAAATATCCTCCTGCGGCTTCTGGAAAACGTCGGCGGCAGCCTCCTCCTGACTGCGCAGGATCTCGGCGGCGTTCTTGTATTTCTTGTATTCGAGCAGCTTGGCCACCAGCTCCCGACGCGGGTCCTCTTCCAAAGACGGCGTGCCTTCGGCGCTCATTCGCGGCAGGATCATCTTCGATTTGATCTCGATCAGCGAGGAAGCCAGCACCATAAAATCCGTGGAAACGGCGATGTCCATCTCGCGCATGGCCTGAATATGCGCCAGGTACTGGGCCGTGATGCTGCTGATCTCGATGTCGTAGATGTTCATCTGTGCGTTTTCGATCAGATATACGAGAAGGTCAAAAGGGCCTTCAAATGATTGCAGCTTTACCTTGTAACTCATGCCTGATTCTTGATCTCCTGCCTGTTATAGTACAGCAGCGCGCCGACCACCACCACGCAGCCGATGATTTCATATATCTGCGGTATCTGTCCGAGGAAGATCACCGCCAAAATGGTCGCAAACACCGCGTCGCCCGTCTCCCAGGTCGAAACGTAAAGCGAGCTGACGTGGCCGATACACATGTTGAAGACGGCATGCGAGCCGATCTGACAGACAAAGGCCATCACCACCAGCAGCGCGTAATCAAGCGGCCGGTAGCCCAAAAGCGGCGTGCCGCTTGCCACTGCGCCGATCGTAAAGCACACCCAGCAGGAAGCGAAGACCATCAGCACATAGAGGCTGCCGTCCACGCGCTTGCGCACTTCGTCGCCCATGGCAAAATACAGGCCCATGAACATGGCCGCCATAAAGGCCATGATGTTGCCCGTCAGGTTGCCGCCGGCAAAGGCGCTGTAGTCCGCGCCCATGATGAGGACACCGCCCAGAAGAGCCACGGCGATAGCGAGAATCGATTTGGCGCTCACGCGGCGGCGGTAGATGAAAATCGTGATCAGCAGCACCACCAGCGGATGCAGCGCCGCCAGCACGGAAGCACTGGCGATGTTGGTCAGCTTGACCGCCGTAAACCACGAAAAATAATGGCCGAACAGAAATGCTCCCGAAACGAAGCAGAAAAAGTAATCCTTTTTGCTGATCCGGCGCAGTTTTTCTCTCTTCTCAGCATTGGCCAGCGCCGGTATGATGAAGAAAGGCAGGGCGATTGTCAGCCGCCAGAAGCCGATCGCCAGCGACGGCGCCGTGATCAGATTGCCGAGAATGCCTGAGGAAGAGCCGAAAAGCACGGCAAAGACCGTCGCGATCTTGGCATGCCTGGCTATCAGCCCGCCTCCGCTTTGCAAATTACCCATATTGTTTATTCCTCTTTTATTTTCTTCAGATTGATGTCGTAAGGCGGATAGACGATACCCTTTTCGGTGATCACCGCCGTGATATATTCGGCCGGGGTCACGTCGAAGGCCGGATTGTAAGTCTTGATTCCGGCCGGCGCCATCGGCTTTTCGTACCAGAGCCGGTATATCTCCTCGCCGTCACGCTGCTCGATCCTGATCTCCTCTCCCGTCGCGGTCGCCAGGTCAATGGTCGAGGTCGGCACGTACATGTAGAAGGGAATCCCAAATTTGCGGGCCAGAATGGCCACGCCCATGGTGCCGATCTTGTTGGCGCCGTCGCCGTTTGCGGCCATGCGGTCGCAGCCGACGACGCAGGCGTTGATCCAGCCGTTTTTCATCACGCTGGCCGCCATGTTGTCGCAGATCAGGGTCACATCCACTCCCGCCTTGCAGAGCTCCCAGGCCGTCAGCCGCGCGCCTTGCAGCAACGGTCTTGTCTCGTCGGCAAAGACGTGAAAGCCGTAGCCGCGCTGCTGTCCCAGATGAATCGGCGCCAGACAGGTGCCGTAGGCGGAGGTGGCGATCGTGCCGGCGTTGCAGTGCGTCAGGATACCCATGCCCGGCTTCAGCAGGGAAAGGCCGTATTCGCCCATCGCCTCGCAGGCCGCCACATCCTCGCGATGGATGGCCTGCGCTTCTTCGAGCAGCAGCTCCTTGGCCTGCTGCACGCTCAGCCTGACGCTTGAAGCAGTCTCGGTGAGCTTTTTGATCATGCGCCGCAGAGCCCAGGAAAGATTGACCGCCGTCGGGCGGGAGCTTTCCAGATACAGAGCCGTCTCCACCGCCTGCTGCATGAATTCTTCCACCGATTCTCCCGCATAGCGCGCGCTTTCGACGTAAAGGCCGTAAGCCGCGGCCACGCCGATAGCAGGGGCTCCTCTGACCCTGAGCTTGTAGATGGCCTCCCACATCTCTTCTTTCGTGCTGATCTGTATGTATTTTTCTTCTGCCGGCAGCAACGTCTGGTCGAGCAGCATCAGCCTGCCGTCCTCAAAACGCAGCGGCGTTATCAGCGGCCTGCCCAGAGGCTGCGCTCCGGCTTCTTTATTGTGTTGTTCAAATGCTTTGTTCATCTATCACGTATCCCAGATAATCAAGATAATCAGCCATGTCGAGGATCAACTGGTCAGTGTAAAGGTTGACGCTGCCGGCCACATCCTCAAACTGCGGCGCTCCCAGCCAGGAAATCAGCACGGCGGCGCAGGAATAATCGTCATAGTCATAGAAAAAGTCCTGCTCGCCGGTCACATGATCGTAGAAGACGGCCATGTCGTTGATTCCCAGCGTATAGAGAATATAGAAGGTGTTGTTGAAAATGTCGTCCGTACCGTCCTCGGTATCGCCGCCATATTCGCCGACGCCATACGTCCAGTTTACATCGTCGCTGTTTTCTGCTCTGGCAGAAGCGTCAAGACCGCTCCAGTAGTCGAGCTGCGGCAGCGTTTCCTGCAGCTCGTCGATGAGAGCCTGCTCCTCCAGCTGCCAGTCCGGCTCGACGCCGTCAGACCAGTTTTCGTTGACGAAATCACTCCATATACCGCCGTTTTGGCCTTGAGAATTGACGACGCCGACGATGAGTCCGGCTACGACCGACAGGATAACGACCGCGATCACCACGATCACCGCGATCATGACACCCCGGTTGCGACTGCTTTTCGGCCTGAACCTGTACGGCGGTATGGCCGCTTCGCCGCTCTCCCTTTTTTCTATGTAATCCTTGAATTTTTCAAAGCGCGCTTCGCGCTGCTGCTTGCTCACCGGCGGGGCGCTGCCCGTCAGCACGCGGTAAGCATCGGTCGCCTGCCGTTTCTTGCGCTCCACATATTCCGGATCGTCTCTGTAATCGTCCGAATCCAGTCTGGCTATGCGCGTCTCGTAGGCGGCTCTGATCTCCTGCTGCGACGCTCCCTCTCTCAGGCCCAGCAGCCTGTAATAATAATTTCTATCCATAAGTACCTCTCGCTCTTCAAATCAACATAATTATATCATGCTTTGGCTCAAATGAGAAGTTTCAATCTGGCAAAAAGCGTGCTATAATATTTTCAAATGTTATGTATTATGTCAGCGCAGCGCCGGCTTGCGGCCGGCTCGCGCATGTGCGGAGGTGCGAGATGAAATTTTACATAGTGGATGCTTTTACGGAAACGCTTTTCGGCGGCAACCCGGCCGGAGTGGTGATTCTGCCGGCAGGGGCTGATTTTCCCTCTGACGAGGTCATGGTCAAGACCGCGGCCGAGCTGCGTTATTCGGAAACGGCTTTCATCAAACGGCTAAACGAGAGCGAATTCAACATCAGATACTTTACGCCGGCGGCGGAGGTGGAGCTGTGCGGCCACGCTACCATCGGTTCGTTTAAGGCCCTGCTTGCGGGCGGCTATATCGAGGACGGCCGGACCTATATCAATCACACGCTTTCCGGCGATCTGGAAATAAAAGTAGAAAACGGCTTTGTGCTCATGGACATGGCTGCTCCCGTCAAGATCGGGCAGATCACGGAGGCGGACGCGCTTAAGGAGCTTTACGGCGTGATGGGGCTTGATTATGAGGCGCAGAAAGCAGCCGGCGTCAGCCTGCTGCCGCAGCTGATTTCCACGGGTCTGCCTGACATCATGCTGCCGGTCGCTTCTCTGGCCGATCTGGAGGCGATCGCGCCTGATTTTCCGGCGCTTTCCGCGCTGTCTGAGCGCTATCAGGTGGTCGGCGTGCACGCCTTTACCACGGCCTGCGAGGACGCCACCTGCCACGTGCGCAACTTCGCCCCGCTTTACGACATCGACGAGGAAGCCGCCACCGGCACGTCCAACGGCGCGCTCACCTATTACGGTTACCTGAACGGCTTCATCAAGAGCGGCGACGACTGCCGCTTCGTCCAGGGCGAGAAGATGCAGCGGCCTTCGGTGATCCTCAGCCATCTTGAAGCCACGGATGCGGGCTGCTCGATCAAGGTCGGCGGCAGCGCCGTGATGCTGGCCGAAGGCGAGATCATGCTGTAGGGGCACGCCGAATTCCCTCATTTTAATCTAATCCTCGGCTCAAGGGAACAGAGGACAGACTTTTTTTCTTGAGGGATTCGTAAAACTGCTTTTGTGAAAACAGCGGACAAGGATTTTTTCTCTGCGTTCTTGCAATGTGCCTTTAAAGAAAAAAATGACCGCCTGGGCAGCGGCTGCTTGCGGCTTCTGACAGGCGTTTTTTCTTAAAGTACCTTCTAGCACCGTCGAAAGAACAATTCTCTGCCCGCTCTTTTCGCTGCACCAGCAAAATCAAGGTGTGGAGAACAAAATCCTGTCCGCTGTTCCCTTACGTACTTGATTTTGAACGTTTAGAGAAGAAACACAGCCATGTACGGCCATACACGGCCATACACAGCTATATATAAACAAGCAAAAACCGGCTCTATAATAAATGTTGGGGTGGCTGAAAAAAATTTTCAGCTATCTCAGCATTTTTTAGTGCAAAAAAAATTGAGCATTATCACAAACTCAGCTACAATTAAAGTGTCCAATTCCAAAAGCAGG
>CALWNX010000117.1 GCA_944382925.1 uncultured Clostridia bacterium
TATATATGTCCTCCCTTTCTGCGAGCTCGCGGGCAAATTCGCTGTCGCGCACCTGCTTGACGATGGCGGCGTAACCGGCCTCGTCCACCTGGAAAATCTTGCCGCAGTTTGGGCATTTTATCTCTTGCATTTTGGCGCCTCCTGAAATACTTTTATTGATCATATTGTACTATAGTTTTGATTCGCCGCGCAAGCTTTGTCGCGCGTGTTGCGGAAAAGTCCTTGATGTCTGCAAAGAAATTTAATAGAATATAATTGTTTACAACCCCACGAAAGGATAATATATGTCAAAAAAAACTGCCGCCGGAAAAAGCGGCATCGTATCTAACCACATGCATATCAACTGGCACGAGTATACGGGTAATACCAAGAACAAGCCCATCTCCGAGGCCAGTCTCTTTGTTAAGGCGGTCCTGATCGGACGCGTAGGGCTGCTGCTGCTTTCGTGCGGCACAGGCGCCTGGCGCATCAGGAATTCGATGAATTCCCTCGCTGACTGTCTGGGTGTCACCTGCACCGCCGGCATCGGCCTGACGGCCATCGTCTACACCTGCTTTGACGGGCACAAGACGTATACCAATTCGCTGCACCTGGAGTCGACCGGCGTCAACACGGGCAAGCTCGATCGGCTCGAACGTTTCGTGCGCGACTTTCCGCAGAAAATTTCGGTTTACACTGCCGATCAGCTGCACAGCGAGCTTGACAACATACAGCAGCGCAGCGGTTCATATACGCCGCTGAAGCTGGGACTGGCGGCAGCCTTTGCCTGCGCGGCCTTTACCTTCCTTTTGGGCGGAGGGCCGGTGGAAATGACCGGTGCATTTCTCGGCGCCGGAGCCGGAAACTATCTGCGTTCGCGCATGCAAAAACGCAAGCTGACGCTGTTTCTCTGCGTGATCGCTTCCGTGGCTTTAGCCTGCCTGGTTTATACGGTTTCGCTGCGCCTGGCGGAAATGCTGCTCAATATCAATACCGGGCACGAAGCCGGCTATGTCTGTGCCATGCTGTTCATCATCCCCGGCTTTCCTTTCATCACCAGCGGTATCGACATGGCCAAGCTCGACATGCGTTCCGGGCTTGAGCGACTGGCCTATGCGCTGATGATAATCGTTACCGCCACGATCACCGGCTGGGTCATGTCGATGGCCATGGGTCTTGCGCCCGACGAGTTTTCTGACTTCGTCCTTGCTCCCGAGCTGCTGCTCATTTTGCGTCTTTTGGCCAGCTTCATAGGCGTATTCGGCTTTTCGCTGATGTTCAACAGCCCGCCGCGCATGGCCGCTTATGCTGCCCTGATCGGCGCTTTTGCCAACACCCTCAGGCTCACGCTCGTAGACCTGGCCGAATGTCCGCCGGCCATAGCCGCCTTCTTCGGTTCGCTGGCAGCGGGCCTTCTGGCTTCTGCGCTGATGTGCGAGCGCGGCTATCCCCGCATCGCCGTTACTGTCCCGGCTATCGTCATCATGGTTCCGGGGCTTTATCTGTATCGGGGTGTTTACAGCATGGGCATGATGTCGCTCGAAAGCTCCGCCTCCTGGCTGGTTTCAGCCTCGCTGATCATCCTCATGCTGCCGCTGGGGCTGATCATGGCCCGCATCATCACCGATCGTTCTTTTCGGCACGGAGCGTAGATTTATTGTTTTCGTCACGGAGCACAGCTTTCTTGCGCTTCCAGGCGGCCACGAGCTTGTCGTAGACGAGCCGGTTCGGATCGCCGGTGGCGAAATACTTGCTGTTGTCTGTACCCAGCAGTTTGACGGCAAAAGCACCGACGGCACGCGAGCGCGACTGTCCTCCGTAGCAGTGAATCAGCAGCGTATCGACGTCGCGGTGCTGTAAAATGAAATCTACGATCTGATCGGCCATCTCATCCGTAAACATGACCGCTCCCTTGACCTCGCGCAGCACATCATCGAAATACAGGGTCAGCACGCCCTTGCAAAAATTGCTTTCTGCGAATTTGAGGCCGAAGCCTCCGGTGTGCGTGTCCTGAATGGAGATCACCGCGTAAGTGTCCGCGCGCTCTACCAGATCTTCAAGCCCAAAGGGGTAGTAGTGCTGCATCACATAGTCAAAGGCATCGTGAACGGATCTGACTATTACTCTTTTCATGACTGGCCTCCTTTTCCTGCTTCTTTGTCTTTATTATATACGCTAATCCCGTGGATGTCGACAGGAGAATCAGGCGCGCGAGTTCCCCTCTTTTGCATCGAGATCACCGTCTTAAGGGAAGAGAGGGCAAGATTTTCTCCTCTAATGCCTTTTATTTAGGTGCTTGAGAATAAAACGGATGTGCAGATGGCGGCCCAGGCAAAGAATTGTTTCTTGCAGACTGTTTTTCGGCTGTTTTGAGAGACATGACAGCCTGGCAATTCCCTTTTACAAGTTAGTTCTGGCAGGGAGAGGAGAAAATCTTGTCCTCGCTTCCCTTGTGTGCCTAACCGAAAGTTCTTCGAGTGAATTTGAGGTAATCGCCGGCCTCAAGCCATCGTCCGTAAAGCACACGGATTTTTTTATCTCAGCCATTTGTAACACCAAGCAGTTTTTCTACATCCGCAATATCTGTCCAACCTTTTTCTTGTGCGGTTTTTTCGCCTTTTGCCAACTCTCCCATCAGCTTAATCACTGCTCTTGTTTTTTCATATTCCTCTATATCAACAATGACATATCTGCCTCTGCCGTTTTTTGTCAGAAATACAGGCTCTCCTACTGCAATATCCCGCAATACCTCCGTATAGTTCCTTAAATCAGATACCGGCTTAATATTTGGCATAATATTCGCTCCTTTCTTTTTGCTGTAATTATTATATCTTTATTCTTCGTAAAATACAATGACATATTTAGATTCTGTTTACCTTCGGATGTTCTCACGGGATATAGGACAAGCAGCGCGCTTGACACCAGAGTAAAGCGCATAACTAAAGAAATGAAGGAAGCGGGTGCCCGGCACACGACACCCCTGGCACACGGCACACGGTCTTTTTTGCTTTCTCCACCTTTTTGGTTATTGCAGCCCCGCAAGATGAATTTTACAAAAATTTTCACCGCTTATATAGAAAATGAAGCTCTGCTAAGTTGAAAAGGTCATGAGCTTCTTTGTTTTTAGGTGGAATTAAGGCTTGGAACAAGAAGACTGAGGACTTTTTACACGTGTGTGGACCCCGTTTTCAACTTGCGACTATGCTTTTTAGCCTGAAATAGGAGAAAAATCTTGCAAAATTCATCTTGAGGCATGCTGTATTTTTGCTTTGGTTGAGAAAGCTACTTGCGTAAGCAGCGAGGGAAGCAGGTAAGTAGAGAAGCAGAGGAGCAGGGTATAGGTAATCTGCAAAAAGAGAGCCCTGACACCGAGCCAAAACCCGATGCCAGAGCCTTTATTTTTAGTATGCAGGCATACCATAGCCGAGAATTTCACTGTGTCCAACAGCGTAGTACCGTTCAGCACAGCTATCACTTG
>CALWNX010000118.1 GCA_944382925.1 uncultured Clostridia bacterium
CCTGCTTTTGGAATTGGACACTTTAATTGTAGCTGAGTTTGTGATAATGCTCAATTTTTTTTGCACTAAAAAATGCTGAGATAGCTGAAAATTTTTTTCAGCCACCCCAACATTTATTATAGAGCCGAAATTTTTCTGCGCCCGCCTCACTTCTGCGCCCGCCTCACTTCTGCGCCCCGCCTCATTCCCGCGCCCGCATTACAAAAAATAAAAAATCGCCGAGCCAGAAGGCTTCGGCAGGTGAGCTGAGTACGCGGCTCAGGTGCGCCCATGGCGGCATTGCGAGCCGTTATGGAGATTGAAGAAGTGTTAGAAGCGAAAAGCGTTGCACGCCCCTTGACCGCTTTCAACCCCCGTGCCTTTCAAAAAATGAAGCCTTCCAGGTTGTCGTGCGATAAAAATAAGTATAGGCATCTTCACACTTTTATGCAAGGGGTTTGGCGATAATTAATAAAATATCAATCGACGTTTATTTTCTTGCTTTTTTAAAGTAGGCGTATATAATATAAGTGTACAAGAAATTCCTATATTCTTAACTGCAATTCTTGATTTTCTCAGAAAGGTGACGGGCCCTTAAGCCCGCATAGGTGAATTTATGAAGGAAAAGGTTTTGAGCACCGAGGCCGCCGCCGGCGAGACTTCCGATGTTCCTGTTGAAGTGAAGGACGAGCGCCCCGAAAAGGACGAACGCAGCGAAAAGGACGAGCGCCCCGAAAAAGAAACCCATCACGAAAAAGAAGAACGCCCCGAGGTCGAAGGCATCCTGGAGATTCAGGAGGAAAACAATTTTGGCTTCCTCAGATTTTCCAACTTTTTGACCAGCGATAAGGATATATACGTATCGCCGACGCAGATAAGGAGATTCAATCTCAAGACCGGCGACAAGATCAGAGGCATCACCAGACTGCCCAAAGAAGGCGAACGCTTCGGCGCGCTGCTCTATGTGCTGACCGTCAACGGCGACGAGCCGGGCCGCGCCATCAGGCGGCCTGACTTTGACGATCTGACGCCGGTATTTCCATACGAAAGGATCAGGCTCGAGGACGGCAGCAGAGACCTGTCGATGCGCCTTATCGACCTGGTGGCGCCGATCGGAAAGGGCCAGCGCGGCCTGATCGTCGCTCCGCCTAAAGCCGGCAAGACCGTGCTGCTCAAAAAAGTCGCCAATGCCATCGAGAAGAACTACCCTGAGATCGAGCTGATTGTGCTGCTCGTCGACGAGCGCCCTGAGGAAGTTACCGATATGAAGAGGTCGCTCAAGAGCGGCGAAGTCATTTATTCGACCTTCGACGAGCTGCCGCAGCATCACGCCAAGGTGGCCGAGATGGTGCTGGCCAGAGCGCAGCGGCTGGTTGAACACGGCAAGGACGTGGTAATATTACTTGACAGCCTTACGAGGCTGGCCAGAGCTTACAATCTGGTCGTACCGGCTTCCGGGCGGACGCTTTCCGGCGGTCTTGACCCGGGCGCGCTGCATAAGCCGAAGAAATTTTTCGGCGCCGCGCGCAAGATGGAAGAAGGCGGCTCGATCACTATCCTGGCTACCGCGCTGGTAGAAACCGGCAGCCGCATGGACGAGGTGATCTTCGAGGAATTCAAGGGCACAGGCAACATGGAGCTGCACCTCGACCGCAAGCTTTCTGAGAAGAGAATCTTCCCGGCCATCAGCCTCAACAAGTCCGGCACCAGACGCGAGGACCTGCTGATGACGCAGGAAGAGCTCGAAGCGATATGGGTGATGAGACGCAACCTTTCCGGCGGCAGCACGCAGGAAGTGACAGAGGCGATAATCGACAATCTGGCTCACACCAAGAACAACCACGATTTTATCCAGGTCATCAAAAAAGTGATGATGGACTAACAAGGAAAAAATATGGATCTGAGCAAAATTTTTCTCAAAAACGCCTGCCCGACCTCTATCGGCGGACAGGCCATCATGGAAGGCATCATGATGCGCGGCCCCGAAAAAACCGCCGTCGCTGTCAGACTGGCTGACGGCAGCATCCACATGAAGACCCAGCCGACGCCGAAGATGAGCAAGTGGGGCAAGATCCCGCTGATCCGCGGCGTGGTCAATTTCGTTTCCTCCATGGTACAGGGAACCAAGGTGCTGATGTATTCGGCTGACATCCTGGAGGAGAATTATCCCGACGATTACGAAAAGGACAAGTTCGACATCTGGATCGAAGAGAAATTCGGCAAGGAAAAGGCCTGGAAGGTACTGATGGTATTTTCCGTCCTGATCGCCATCGTGCTGGCGGTCGTGATCTTCATGCTCCTGCCGACCGTAGTCGTCGGCTGGCTTTCGGCCTTTACGGACAGCATCATCCTACTCAACCTGGCCGAGGGCGTTGTGCGGATGCTGATCTTTGTCGGCTACATAGTGCTGATTTCGCGCATGGGCGATATTAAGACGGTTTTCCAGTACCACGGCGCAGAGCACAAGACGATCCACTGCTTTGAAAACAATCTCGAGCTGACGCCGGAAAACGCGCAGCAGTTCTATACGCTGCACCCGCGCTGCGGCACCAGCTTTCTGATGTTCGTGATGGTCATCGCCGTGCTGGCGCATGCCCTCATGGGCTGGCCCAATGTCTGGCTGCGTATCATAAGCCGCATACTGGTGCTGCCGCTGATCGCCGGCGTGTCATACGAGCTGCTCAAGTGGGCCGGACGCAGCGACAACTGGATCGTCAAGATCCTCAGTCTGCCGGGCATCTACCTGCAAAAGCTGACGACCAGGGAACCGAGCGAGAAGCAGCTTGAGGTGGCGATCGCCGCTATGAAGGCTGTTCTGCCGGGCAACGACACCCCGTATTTCGAGGGCCTCTGCGACCTGAACGGTGAGCCGCTCAAGGAAGAACCGGCCGCTGACCAGACCGCAGAGCCGGCCGCTGACCAGGCCGCAGAACAAGCAAAGGAGGTCGGCGTCGATGAGCCTGCCACTGAAGGAACTGATTAAAATCGGAGAAACCCAGCTTGCCGGCGCCGGCGTAGAAGACGCGGGGCGTGACGCCAAGCTGCTTTACTGCTTTCTCGACAAGCTCGATTCCGTTGGCCTGATGATGAGATGGCAGGATGTTTTGCCGGACAACACCTGCGAGAGCTATTTTGAACTCGTGGCCCGCAGAGCCGCCGGCGAACCGCTGCAATACATAACCGGCAGTCAGGACTTTATGGGCCTGACCTTTGCCGTCACCCCTGCCGTGCTGATTCCGCGCCAGGACACGGAGACCATGGTTGAGGACGCCGTCGAGCTGATCGAAAAGGGCTCTCTGCGCGGACAGGCGTACGCCGGCAGTCGCCGGCCGGAGATTAAAGAGGTGCTCGACCTCTGCTGCGGCAGCGGAGCGATCGGCGTCTCCATCGCCAGACTTTGCCCTAAAACTAAAGTGACCTGCTCCGACGTGAGCGCCGAAGCGCTGGCGGTCGCCAGAAAGAACGCGGCGGCAAACGGCTGCAAAAGCGTAAAATTTGAAACGAGCGACCTGTTTGCGGCCTTTGACGGCAGGCTGGGCAGAAAAAAATTCGACCTCATCATTTCAAATACGCCCTACATCGAAAGCGCCGTCATCCCGACCCTTCAGCGCGAGGTGAAGGATTACGAGCCGATGATGGCCCTTGACGGAGGAGCGGACGGCCTGGACTTTTATCGCCGCATCGCCGCCGAGGCAGGCGCATATCTGCACAAAAACGGCGTGCTGATGCTCGAGATCGGCTGCGATCAGGGCAGAGCCGTAACGGAGCTGCTTGCGCAGAGCGAGCGCTTTGAAGACCTCCTCTGCCTTAAGGATCTGGCCGGCAAAGACCGCATCATCGCCGCCCGCCTGGCTGAAAAAACCTCCCGCAAAGGCAAAAAACCACTTGATTTCAAGGGCGGAGCGTGATATAGTATAAGGGCTGCGATACTGGCAGCAAAAATAAGATATGTTGAGTTTAAAAAGAAAGAGGTAAGAAGCATGAAGGAAGGAATCCATCCTGATTATAAGGACTGTAAAGTAACTTGCGCATGTGGTAACACTTTCATGACCAAATCAACAAAAGAAGAACTGAGACTGGACGTTTGCTCAGCCTGCCATCCGTTCTTCACCGGCCAGCAGAAATTCGTCAACAGAGGCGGCCGTGTTGAGAAGTTCAAGAACAAGTACAATATGGACTAATGATCAGACCGTGACCCGGAAAGCGCTTTCCGGGTTTTTTATTGAGCTTGCCGCCAGAGCAAGGCGCATAACTGAAGAAATGGGGCGCCCGGCACCTCGGCCCGCGGAACCCGGAGCCCGGCATCCCGGCACGCGGAATTTTTGCTTTCACCACCTTTTTGGTTATTGCAGCCCTGCAAGATGAATTTTGCAAAAATTTTCACCTATTATATAGAAAATAAAGCTATGCCAAGTTGAAAAGGCCGCGAGCAGCTTTGTTTTCAGGTGGAATTGAGGCTTAGAGCAAGAAGAATGAGGGCTTTTTACACGTGCGCAAGGGCAGTTTCATCTTGCGACTACGCTTTTAAGCCCGAAAGAGGAGAAAAATTTTGCAAAATTCATCTTGAGGTAGGCTGTATTTTTGCTTTGGTTGAGAAAGCTACCTGCGTAAGGAGCGGGGCAGCAGAGGAGCAGGGTATAGGGTCTAAGGTACGGGTGTCACGGAACAAGGTAGCAACATATTTTGCCCTATAATGGCCGGCCTTGCACTTTTCAAAGGCGCCAAAGCGTGATATAATATTGAAGATTGTAGGATTTTTTAAAAAAAGGAGAGCATGATGTTCGACAAGCTGGATTTCATATTGGAAAAATACGAAGAACTGGCGATGAAGGTTTCGGACCCGGACGTGATCAATGATCAGCCGAGCTGGCAGAAATACATCAAAGAGATGGGCGAGATGGAGCCGATCGTCAATAAATATAAGGAATACAAAAAAGCCAAGGAAGGCATCGCCGACGCCAGAGAAATGCTGGAGGCAGGCGACGAGGAGCTCAAGGAGCTGGCCAAGATGGAGCTTTCCGAGCTCGAAGACAAGCTGCCGCAGATGGAGGAAGAGCTGAAGATTCTCCTGCTGCCCAAGGACCCTAACGACGAGAAGAACGTCATCCTTGAGATCAGAGCAGGCACCGGCGGCGAGGAAGCAGCGCTTTTCGCCCAGGACCTTTTGCGCATGTACCTGCGCTACGCAGAGCGCCGCGGCTGGAAGACCGAGATCATGGATATGAACGATACCGGTATCGGCGGCGTCAAGGAAGCCATCGTCCTCATCAAGGGCAAGGGCGCCTATTCGCGCCTCAAATATGAGAGCGGCACCCACAGAGTGCAGCGCGTGCCTGAGACTGAGAGCTCCGGCCGTATTCACACCTCTGCCGCCACGGTTGCCGTGCTGCCTGAAGTCGACGACGTAGAGGTAGAGATTGATCCAAACGATGTCAGAGTCGACGTTTACCGCTCGTCCGGCAACGGCGGCCAGTGCGTAAACACCACCGACTCGGCAGTCAGACTGACGCATATTCCGACCGGGCTGGTCGTTACCTGCCAGGACGAAAAATCGCAGATCAAGAATAAAGAAAAAGCCTTCAAGGTGCTGCGCTCCCGCCTTTACGACCTCAAGCTCAAGGAGCAGAACGACGAGATCAGCGCCGAGAGAAGGAGCCAGGTCGGCTCCGGCGACAGGAGCGAGCGCATCAGAACCTATAACTTTCCGCAGGGGAGAGTTACCGATCACCGTATCGGCCTGACCATATACAAGCTTGACAGCTTTCTGGACGGGGAGATCGACGAAGTGGTCGACGGCCTCATCACCAGCGATCAGGCGGAAAAGATGAAAAACTTCTAAGCATCATTCTAAGCAATATTTTAAGCGTCAGCAGGACGCGAACACAAGCGAGATGGAAACGAGGATTTTAGGAACAGACGAAAAAGACATCCAAGAAGCAGCCCGCATCCTCAGAGAAGGCGGACTGGTGGCCTTTCCGACCGAAACCGTCTACGGACTGGGCGCCGACGCCATGAACGACGAGGCCGTCGGCAAGGTTTATGCCGCCAAGGGACGTCCCAGCGACAATCCGATGATCGTGCATATCGCAAGCCCGGCAGAGCTGCTTACGCTGACGGACAGCGTGACGGAGGACATGGAGAAACTGGCCCGCGCTTTCTGGCCGGGGCCGCTGACCATGGTGGTAGCGGCAAAACCCGCCGTTTCGCGCATTACCACCGGCGGCCTCGATACGGTTGCCGTGCGGATGCCCGATAATGAGATCACGCTCAGACTGATAAGAGAAGCCGGCATGCCGCTGGCAGGGCCGAGCGCCAATCTTTCCGGCCATCCGAGCCCGACTTCAGCGGCACATGTCTATGACGATCTGCAAGGCCGCATCGACGCCGTGATCCAGGGTGAAATCTGCCGTGTGGGGATCGAATCGACAGTAGTCGACATGACGGCAGCAGAGCCGGTGATATTAAGGCCGGGAGTGATCACTGCTTCTGAGCTTGGCGCTGTTTTGCACAAGACGGTGACGATCGATCCGGCGGTGCTGCAAAAGCCAACGATCCACAGCGACGGCAGCCTGCTGGAGACGGGCGACGATTTTAAACCCAAGTCGCCGGGCATGAAATACAAGCATTACGCGCCGAAAGCCGAAATGATCATCTTCACCGGCGAGCCCGAAAAGGTGCGCCTGGCGATCGCCGCCGAAAAGCTCGAAAGAGTAGAGTTCGGCCAGAAGGTCGGCGTGCTGATCTATGACAGCGACAAGCCGGAGGAGGCCGCGCACGAGTTCTTTTCGCAGCTGAGGGCTTTCGACAAGAGCGGCGTAGATGTGATTCTGGCCGCGGCTTTAAAAGAAGACGGCGTCGGGCTGGCGGTGATGAACAGGATGTTCAAGTCGGCCGGCTATAATATCAGAGAGGTAGAATAGATGAAAATAGCAGTTGCAAGCGATCACGGCGGCTTTGCCCTCAAGGAGACGGTGCGGGAGCACCTCAAAGGACGCGGCTTTGAGGTCGTGGACCTGGGCACATATTCGGAAGAATCCGTCGATTATCCCGTTTACGGCAGGCTCTGCGGCCAGACCGTCGCTTCCGGCGAGGCCGATCTTGGCATAGTAGTCTGCGGCACGGGCATCGGCATTTCCATCGCCGCTAACAAGGTACACGGCATCAGATGCGGCCTTTGCACCTCCGTGGAAATGGCGCGCCTGACCAAGCAGCATAACAACGCCAACATTCTCGCTCTCGGCGGACGCACGACAGAGCCCAAGCTGGCTCTTGAGATCGTCGACACCTGGCTCGACACGAGCTTTGAGGGCGGCCGGCACCAGCGCCGGGTCGACATGCTGGACGAGATGTAAGAAAAACCAAAGGAGGTTTGAAGATGGGCAAGGTTTACGTTTTTGATCACCCGCTGATTCAGCACAAGACGGCGCTGATGAGAAAGAAGGACACCACTGTCAAGGAATTCCGCGAGCTGGCGAAGGAAGTAGCCATGCTGATGGGCTTTGAGGCGACCAGAGACCTGGAGCTTGAAGAGGTCGAGATCGAAACGCCGATCTGCAAGACGAAGATGAAAATGCTCAAGGGCGAGGACATCGCTATCGTGCCGATCCTGCGCGCCGGCCTGGGCTTCGTGGACGGCATGCTGGCTCTGGTGCCGAACGCCAAGGTGGGTCATATCGGGCTCTACCGCGATCCCGACACGCACCAGCCGGTAGAATATTACTGCAAGCTGCCGGTGGACATCGAGAAGAGAAAGATTTTCGTCGTCGACCCGATGCTGGCCACAGGCGGCAGCGCGGTGGCAGCGATAGATTTTATCAAACAGAGAGGCGGCAGAGACATCGTGTTCATGTGCCTGATCGCCGCGCCGGAGGGCATCGCCGTGCTGCAGGAAGCCCACCCTGACGTTGACATCTACATCGCCGCCAAGGACGAAAAGCTCAACGAAAACGCTTACATCGTGCCGGGTCTGGGAGACGCAGGCGACCGGCTTTACGGTACTAAATAAGAGAGAACCAATGAGGAGGAAGCTTTGATGAATTTTGATTTTATTCCCGATAACGTAAGCAAGTTCGATAACGTGTACGACGTGCTCAAGGAAAGAGGCTTTATCGAGCAGTCCACCGATGAGGACAAGATCAGAGAGCTGCTCAAAAACGAGAAGGTCAAGTTCTACATCGGCTTCGACCCGACCGCCGACTGTCTGCACGTCGGTCATTTCATGCAGGTCATCATCATGATGTACATGCAGAAATTCGGACACACTCCGGTCGTGCTCATCGGCGGCGGCACCGGCATGGTCGGCGATCCGTCCGGCCGCACCGACATGCGCAAGATCATGACCATCGAGACCATAGAACATAACTGCAACCAGTTTAAAAAGCTGTTCGACAGATTTCTCGATTTCGACGACGAATGGGAATACGTCGGCAACGAAGGCGTCTACGTACCGGGTCACGAAAACAAAACTCCCGAGCCGGGCAAAGCGATTGCCGTCAACAACGCGCGCTGGCTCAGGCCGCTCAACTACATCGACTTCCTCAGAGAAATCGGCTCCGTCTTCAACGTCAACACCATGCTCAGAGCCGAGTGCTTCAAACAGAGAATGGAACGCGAGGGCGGCTTGACCATGTTTGAGCTCAACTACATGCTGATGCAGAGCTATGACTTCATGGTCATGGCCCGCGACTTCGACGTCAAGATCCAGTTCGGCGGCAACGACCAGTGGTCGAACATCATCGGCGGCGTCGATCTGACGCGCAAGAAAACAGGCAAAGAGGTTTACGGCATGACCTTCTCACTGCTGACCAACTCCGAAGGCAACAAGATGGGCAAGACCGCCAAGGGCGCGCTCTGGCTCAGCCCGGAAAAGACCAGTCCGTACGAATTTTTCCAGTACTGGCGCAACGTCGGCGACGCAGACGTCAACAAATGCCTGCGCATGCTGACCTTCCTGCCGATGGACGAGGTGGAGAGGCTTTCTGCGCTCGAAGGCTCGGAAATCAACAAGGCCAAGGAAGTGCTGGCCTACGAGGTGACCAAGCTCGTACACGGCGAGGAGGAAGCTAAAAAAGCTCTCGACGGCGCCCGCGCGGCCTTTGGCGGCGGCGGCGACATGGCCAACATTCCGACGACCAAAATGGAGCGCAGCCGTTTTGAAGGCGAAGGCGTCGGCGTCGTAACGCTGATCAAGGAGCTGGGCCTGGTGCCGAGCAACAGCGAAGGCTTCCGCACGATCGAGCAGGGCGGCCTCAGCATCGGCGGCCGCAAGGTGACCGACAAGAAGCTGGCCGTGACCCTCGACATGTTCGAGGACGGCAAGCTGCTGATCCAGAAGGGCAAGAAAAAATTCCACATGATAGAGCTGTAAGCAGCCGCAACGGTGCGAGAAACAGCTTTTGCGCAAAAAATATCAAAAATATATGCCGGCAACAGCAAAAAATCCTTGATTTTACAGTTGCCGGCTTATATAATATATAAGCACGCTTATGCGTGCACGGGAGCAGGATGGGAATCCGTCCGTCAGCCCCAAAACTAAAAGTTTTTAGTCCATCGAAAACGATTTCTGCCCGGAGCGGACCGCAAGACGTTTCCTGAAAGAAATCCCAGTAGACAAAGCCGAACAAGTTTGCCGCTGCAGCTTTGCCCGCCGCAAACCCAGTAGGTAGAAAGGAAAAGAAATGAAATCATTCATCGCTAAACCCGCAGAGGTCGAGCGTAAGTGGTACGTGATCGATGCGGAAGGCAAGACCCTCGGAAGAATGGCTTCCGAAATCGCCTCTATCTTAAGAGGTAAGAAAAAGCCGATCTACACTCCGCACGTTGACTGCGGCGACTATGTCATCGTCATCAACGCCGAGAAGGTAGAGGTTACCGGCAAGAAGAGAAAAGAAAAGATCTACAAGAGACACACGGGCTATCCTGGCGGCCTCAGAGAAACTACCTTTGAGAAGCTGCAGGCCAAGAAGCCTGAGGAGATCATCAGACACGCCGTAAAAGGCATGCTGCCTGATGGAAAGCTTGGTAGACAGATGCTCAAGAAGTTGAAGGTTTATGCAGGCCCTGAGCACGCTCATGCCGCGCAGAAGCCGGAAAACTGGGAATTCTAGAAAGGGGGAGTAGACAATGGCAAAGATGCAATATCAAGGAACAGGCAGAAGAAAAAGTTCAGTAGCCAGAGTTAGACTTATCCCTGGAACTGGAAAGATCACTGTCAACAAGAGAGACCTTGACAATTACTTCGGCACTGAGATCGTTAAGAGAGAAGTAAAGAGACCTTTCGAGGTTGCTGGCTGCGAAGGCAAGTACGATGTAATCGCCACCGTTTTCGGCGGCGGCTTCACCGGTCAGGCCGGAGCGCTCAGACACGGTATCGCAAGAGCTCTTTGCGTAGCTGACAGAGAGGCTTACAGAGCCCCGCTGAAGGCTGCCGGCTTCCTGACGAGAGACCCGAGAATGAAAGAAAGAAAGAAATACGGCTTGAAAAAAGCCAGAAGAGCCAGCCAGTTCTCGAAGAGATAAGAGCTGCTCTTGCCTGACAAGGCACACGACCCGGGAGCTGCGGCTTCCGGGTTTTTTACAGTCGATTGCCGCTGGGGCTTCCGGAGCTTTCGAGGCCTGCCCCCTTGAGCAGGCCGGTTACGGTATTTTGCGCCGTAAGTCCAGATCGTACCGTAAAAAGCAACTACTTATTACGGGCCTCTAAAGGCAGAGACTTATTCGTACCGTAATTGTGATCCGACAGCCCGCTATAAATACGGTACGATCCTTTGAAATATAAAATAAAACCGTAAAACTTCGCCTTATGCTACGGGCGTATTATACAATTAAGCAAAAAATACCGTTATTCTTGCAGCAGACAATAAAACACAGATCAAAAAAGGGCGGAGCAGTATATAAAGGGAGGTAAGAGATGAAAGGATTACGAGAAATGCTGCTGCAAGAAGAAGCCAGACTGGAAAAAATTTTGAAAAAAGTCGAAACTGAATTGTGTGCGGCGCCGGAGGGTTCGCTGCATTTGTCAAGCAGCAATAATCAGGTGCAGTATTACCATCATTTTCCGGGACAGGAAAAAAGAGGGGAATATCTGTCCAAAAAAGAAACTGCGTTTATCCGCCAGCTTGCGCAGAAAGGCTACGATGAAAAGCTTAGACGGCTGCTGCGCTGCAGACTACGACAAATCAAAAGCATTACTAAAGATTATGAGGACGAGGAGATAGAACAGATCTTTAATGGCGAGCATCGGGAAAGACAAAAACTGATCCGACCCGTAGAACCCACCTGGAACCAGCGCCTGGCCAGCTGGAAGGCAGAAGAATACATAGGGAAATCTTTTCCGGAAGGTGCGCCGGCGATCTATACTGAACAGGGCGAGCGCGTCCGTTCAAAATCGGAGAAGATTCTTGCCGACATGTTTTTTCATAAAGGTATAGCCTATAAATATGAATGCCCGCTTTATCTCAACGGTATTGGGTTTGTGCATCCGGATTTTACATTCCTGTCGCGCAGAACGGGGCAGGAACTTTACTGGGAGCATCACGGGCGCATGGATGACCTGCAATATGCGGAGAAGACAATACAAAAAATCCACAGCTACGAAGAAAACAATATTTTCCCGGGTGAAAAACTGATACTGACTTTTGAAACGGCGAAATCGCCGTTGGATACGAGGCTGGCAGAGAAATTAGCCGAGAAATATTTGCTTTAAGGAGAGCCAAGATGAAATACGAACAATTCACAGAAAGCATAGAAAAAGAAATCGAAAAAAACGCCGCAGCGCTGGCGGCGCTCAGCGACGCTATCGCAGACGAGCCGGAGCTGGCTGGCGAGGAATACAGGAGTGCGCAAAAGCTGGTTTCTTTTTTGCAGAAGCACGGGTTTGCGGTCGAATATCCTTTTGCCGGCAGCGAGACAGCCTTTCGCGGCATCTATGGCGGCAATACGCACAGATATAAGATCGCTCTCCTGGCTGAATATGATGCGCTTCCGGAGCTGGGGCACGCCTGCGGACACTGCCTTTCGGGAACGGCCAGCATTCTGGCGGCGCTTGCGCTCAAGGAGCTTCAGGATGAGCTTGATGCGGACATACATGTTGTTGGCACACCCGATGAGGAGCTGCGCGGCTATAAGTGCGTCATGTGTGAACAGGGGGTGTTCGACGGCTACGATATGGCAAGCATGGTCCACATGTATGACAGCAACTGGGCAATGCCCAGATTACAGGCGCTGGCGGCGTATATCTACGAATTCAGGGGGCAGGCGGCTCACGCTTCCGCAGCCCCGTGGGAAGGGCGCAACGCGCTCAACGGCGTGCAGCTTATGCTGCATGCTGTCGACATGCTGCGTCAGCATACCAAGACTGACGCCCAGTTTCATGCCGTCATCAAGAACGGCGGGGAGGCGGCCAATATCGTACCTGAGCATAGCAGCCTGCAGCTCTTTGTCAGAGCAGCAGACAAGGGCTATCTGGAAGAGCTGATCAGGCTGGTAGACGACTGCGCCCGCGGAGCGGCGATCGCCACCCAGACCACATATGAAAGATTGCCGCAAAAATATTCGTATTATCTCAATCTGCGCCCTAATAAAACCGGCGAGGCTGCCCTGCTGGAAGTGTTCGACGAGCTGGGGCTGACAGAGGATGTCCCGCCGGGAGCGGTCTTCGCCTCATCGGATATCGGCAATATAAGTTACATCTGCCCGGCTTTTCAGCCCTGTCTCAAGATTGCCGACGTACCGATACACACGCGCGGCTTTGAGGCTGTCGTCAGAAGCGAAGCTGCTCATGAGGCACAAAAAACAGCCGCCAGCCTGCTCGCGCGCCAGATCGTCAAGATCTTCAGCGACGCAGAAAAGGTAGCGGCCATGAAGGCGGATTTTAACGAAAAGACATCACAATAACTTCCAGAGCTGCTCTATTTCCTCAAGGGCAGCTTTATTTTCGGCAAGCTCCTGCGGGCCGTCGGCCGAAAAGGCGCGCGCAAAAGTCAGCTTCCAGCCCAGATATTCGCAGATACACTGGATCTGCTGGGAGATAAGACTGTACTGCAGATCATCGGTCGCGGCCTGACCAACCATGAGCAGGCCGACTGTCTTGCTTTTGGCAGCGAGAGCTTCGGCCTGTGAATAGAATTTGTCGATCAGCAGCTTGAGCTGGGCGCTGACACCCCACCAGTAGACAGGCGTCGCCAGGATAAGCGTGTCAGCCTCTGCTACCGCGCTGATAACTCTGTTAGTGTCGTCCTCATCAAGGCAAAGCCCATGCTCGCGGCAGTATTCGCACGCCTTGCACGGGGCAATGGCCACACTGGCAGCGTCGATCTGTGTAATTTCAAGCTGGGGAACATTAGCCAGCCCCTCCTTCAGCGCAGTCAGCGCCGTGCAGGTATTGCCCTTCCTCGGGCTGCCGTTTACCAGTAACATTTTCATATCGCACCTCCTATTCTGTTTAAAGCTTCAGCGATCAAAACACGCGGCATGGCCAGGTTCAGGCGCACAAAGCCTTCCGCGTTATCCACGAACAGTGAGTTGCCGCCTTCGAGCAGCACGCCGGCCTTGTTGGCAAAATAAAGCGGCAGATCGCCGGCATCGGGCAGCGTTTTGCGCAGATCGATCCAGGCGAAGTAAGTGGCCTCCGGAATATGGAAGCCGGCGGAAGGGATGTTGACGTCGAGGAAATTTCGTACCAGCTTAAGATTGTCATCAAGATAGATTTTGAGCTCTTCGAGCCAGTCTCCGCCCTGTTCGTAAGCAGCCTGGTGCGCCGCCAGCGAGAGAGGGTTGACGTCGCCGCCGGCTTTGAGGCGCTTTCTGAAACGACGCCGCTCGTCCGCGTCGCGGATGATGACGTTGGAAAAGCACAGGCCGGCCAGATTGAAGGTCTTGCTGGCTGACATGCAGGTGGCGATAAACGGATAATCTGCCATCACCTTGGCCAGCGGAATGTGCCTGTTGCCGCAGCGCAGGAGATCGCAGTGGATTTCGTCAGAAACGACCCACAGTTCGTTCTCGCGCACGATGGCGGCAACCTTTTCCAGCTCCTGCTGCGACCACATGCGGCCCGTCGGGTTGTGCGGGTTGCAGAAGATCAGCATTTTTACCGCCGGATCCTTGGCCTTGGCGGCCAGATCGGCAAAATCAATTTCAAAGCCTGCTTCTGTCAACCTGAGCGGCGAGCAGACGAGCTCTACATTGTTGTAGGTGCAGGCGTGCAGAAAATGGCCGTAGGATGGCGAGAGCGTCAGCACCTTGCCGCCGGCAGGCTTGACTATATCCTCGACCAGCTGATAAAGAGCCGGTATCACGCCCGGCGAAAAAGCGAGCTCCTCCTGCGGAAATTCCCACGCATACCGCTCAAGGCACCAGCGGCGGAAGGCGTTATAATACTCCGCGCCAAATATGCCTGTATAGCCGAGGATTTTCCTGTCGACGCGATCCTTGATGGCCTGCCTGATTTCGGGCGCGACAGCGAATTCCATGTCCGCCACCCACATCCTGATAAATTCATCATCTGCAAACGGAAATTTCTTATCGGGGCCGCACTTGAATATGTAGGGACGCCAGCCCTCTACGTTCTGCGCGTTTGTATTCCTGCGGTCGATGATTTCATCGAAATCGTATTTCATGCCGCTGCCTCCTCTCAGAAAACTCTTATTCTCATGTTAGCGTCATTATAGCACAAAAGCTTGCATTCAAAAAGCGGGCAGTATATAATATCTGGGTGCGTAAAAAGAAGATATTAAGATAAAAAAGAAAGGAAAGTAAAATGAACAGAGAAAATTTCCGCTCCAGGCTCGGCTTTCTGCTGGTCAGCGCAGGCTGTGCGATCGGCATCGGCAATGTCTGGAGGTTTCCTTATGTAGCAGGGGAAAACGGCGGCGGCGTGTTCGTGCTGTTTTACCTTCTGTTTTTGCTGATCATGGGCGTGCCGGTGCTGA
>CALWNX010000119.1 GCA_944382925.1 uncultured Clostridia bacterium
TTTCTCTTCGCCGATACGATCTTTGAAAACATCCGCTACGGCCGGCCGGATGCTTCCTACGAGGAAGTGGTGCTGGCGGCCAAAAAAGCGGAGATTTACGACGATATTATGGAGATGAAGGACGGCTTTGACACTTATGTGGGCGAGCGGGGCGCGCTGCTCTCCGGCGGCCAGAAGCAGAGAATATCAATCGCGCGGATCTTCCTCAAGAATCCGCCGATCCTGATCCTCGACGAGGCGACTTCGGCGCTGGACAGCATTACCGAGCAGCAGATACAGCGTTCGTTTACCGAGCTTTCCCGGGGGCGCACGACGCTGATGATCGCGCATCGCCTGGCGACGATCAGGGACGCCGACCGCATCGTGCTGATGGACGGCGGGCGCATCAAGGAAGAGGGCACGCACGCGGAGCTGATGGCGCTGGGCGGCGAATACCGCCGTCTCTACGAGACGCAGGCGCTGGCGTAAAATTTTTTCCGAAACGGCTTTCTAAACGGGCGCCGT
The DNA here is from genome assembly GCA_944382925.1 of uncultured Clostridia bacterium. Classification (GTDB taxonomy): domain Bacteria; phylum Bacillota; class Clostridia; order Peptostreptococcales; family Anaerovoracaceae; genus Fimisoma. Next base: position 505 of record CALWNX010000119.1, read on the forward strand.
CTATGGTATAATTAACGAGAGAAAACGCAAAGGATGGTATGCAGATGAAACCTATTTACAAGAGGGTGCTGCTGAAGATAAGCGGCGAGGCCCTGGCCGGCGAACAGCATTTCGGCATCAACGAGGAAATGACTCGCAAGGTGGCTTCCGAGATCAAACAGATCCACGATCTGGGCGTGCAGGTGGCTATCGTGGTCGGCGGGGGCAATTTCTGGCGCGGCCGCACCAGCAAGGACATGGACAGGGCGACAGCCGATTATATGGGCATGCTGGCGACGGTGATGAATTCGCTGGCTCTGCAGGACGCGTTTCTGGCGCTGGGCGTACCGGCCAAGGTGCAGACGGCGATCGAGATGCGCGAGGTGGCCGAGCCTTACGCCAGACGAAAGGCGCTCAGCCATCTGGAGCACGGCAGTCTGGTGATCTTCGGCGCCGGTACCGGCAATCCGTTCTTTTCTACGGATACCACGGCTGCGCTGCGGGCGGCGGAAATGGACGCCGACATCATCCTGCTGGCCAAGAATGTGGACGCGGTTTACGACAAGGACCCGGCCGTATATAAGGATGCCGTCAAGTACAGACATCTGACGCACATGGAGGTCGTGGAGAAGGATCTGAAGGTCATGGATCTGACTGCCGCCACCCTGTGCAAGGATAACAACATCAAGATACAGGTATTTGCCATCGCAGAGGAGGGCAACGTGCTCAAGGCCGTGCTCGGCGAGGATATTGGTACGATAATCGAATAGGAGGAGGATCCGTTATGGAAAAGATCAAGAAGAATCTTGAAGAAAGAAGCAAAAAGAGCATATCCGTCTTGAAGGAGGACTTGAACACGGTCAGGGCCGGCCGGGCTAATCCGTCGCTCCTGGACAAGGTCATGGTAGAGTATTACGGGACTCCTACTCCGCTGAAGAATCTGGCCAATATCGCCGTGCCTGATCCGCGCACGCTGCTGATCACGCCTTTTGATCCGAAGGCCATTTCCGAGATCGAGAAGGGCATCAACATCGCCAACATCGGCATCAATCCTTCCAACGACGGCAAGTGCGTAAGGCTGGTGATCCCGCAGGTGACTGAGGAGCGGAGAAAGGATCTGACCAAGACCGTCAAGAAGATGGGCGAGGACAGCAAGATCGCCATCAGGAACATCCGCCGCGACGCCAACGACGAGCTCAAAAAGCTGGAAAAGGCGCACGAGATCACCGAGGACGAGCTGAAAAAGGCGCTCGACGATGTGCAGAAGGCTACCGACAAGACGATCAAGGAGATCGACGACATCGTAGCCGCCAAAGAAAAAGAAATCATGGAAGTATAACAGTAATCATTTGAAGTTGTGTGGCTGCCTGCGCAGCCACACTGTTTATGGTGGTTTTATGACAGAGAAAAGCCTTTTGCCGCGGCACGTGGCGATCATCATGGATGGCAACGGCCGCTGGGCACAGAAGAACAGGGTCAGCCGTCTGGCGGGACACAATGCCGGCATGCTGGCGATGAAGGAGATCATCAAGCGCGCAGACGTGCTGGGCATCAAGTATCTGACCGTCTACGCCTTTTCGACTGAGAACTGGAAGCGTTCGGCTGAAGAGGTGGGTGGCATTTTCGGGCTGCTGGTCAAGTACGTGGCCAGCGAGCTTGCCGAGCTTGACGAAAACAACGTCAAGGTGCATATCCTGGGCGATTACGGCAGCATCCCGCGTGCGGCGGCGGCCAGCATCGAAAAGGCGCTGGCTACTACCAGAGACAATGACGGCCTGCAGTTCAATATCGCGCTCAATTACGGCGGCCGCCAGGAGATCGTGCGCGCTGTGCGGCAGATCTGCTATCTGGTCGAAAACGGCGAGCTTTCCGGCGCCGACGTGGACGAGCAGCTCATCGCCGCTCATCTGTATACGGGGACAGAAAATCAGGATATTCCCGATCCCGATCTGATCATCAGGACCAGCGGCGAGGAACGGCTTTCCAATTTTCTCCTCTGGCAGTGCGCCTACAGCGAGCTGGCCTTCAGCGACTCGCTGTGGCCTGATTTTACACCGGATGAGTTTGAGCGCATCGTGCGCGATTACGCCAGCCGCGAACGGCGCTTCGGCGGCCGCTAGCTGCTGGTGAGTGCGCCAGGCGCAGTGTGGACTTTCATGCGCGCAGTGTGGATTTTCATGTGCGCGGTGTTGCAAAAAAACGAATTATTTTTGATTTTTGTCACGATTTGCTGCAAAAATCCTCCTTTTTTCCGCCTAAAACGTCTTGAACCTGACAAAAATCGGATTTTAAAAGAATAATGTCAGCAAAATAGGCAAAATTGCTGACAAATTCTAAAAAAATCGCTAATTTTTGCAAGTTGACAGGGGAAAAAGGGGGTAAAAAATGGAAAGTTTAGAGGATTTGCTGACTTTTCTTGAGAAAAAAATAGAAAATGTCAGCACAGAGCTGAGCTGCGCGCCGCCGGGCACGCTGATGCTGATCACGGAGGACGGCAGGCAGCATTATGTCAACCGCTATGAAGAAGAAGGCGTTTTTCACCGCCGTCGGCTGGCGCCAGGCGATCCGCTGCTAAGGCAGCTGGCGCGTAAAGAATTTCTGCGCCAGGAGCTGATGCTGCTGAAAGAGGATGCCGCGGCGGTACGCGCTTGCTGCCGGCGTTACGAAGAGCCATCGGCAGCAAGCGTCCTTGCCCGTCTGAAAAAAGCATATGCGAAGCTGCCGGAACGATACTTTTTTACCCCGCTGGGCGCGGGAGACAAAACGGACGGCAGCGAGGCCATGCGCCGCTTTATGCAAAGCAAGTACGAACAGAGCAGCTACAAGCCGGAGAAAAAGATACATATCACCTCCCGCGGCTTGCGGGTGCGGTCCAAATCAGAGCTTTTGATTGCCGAAGCGTTCTACAGCCACGACGTCGCTTTCCACTATGAAGAAGTGCTGCTGCTGGGCGAACGGCGCTTTGCCCCTGACTTTACGATCATGCGGGCAGACGGACGCCTCGTGTACTGGGAACACTGCGGCCTGCCGGATAACGAGGCGTATATGGCCGCTCACAGGGAAAAGCTGAAACACTATGAGGCGGCCGGGATCGTGCCGTGGAAGAATTTCATCGTCACCTACGACGAGGCGGACGGCACGCTCAACCTCAGGATTATCGAAAGCGAGATCGAAAACAAGATCATGGTATAGATAACAACAGCGAAAAACAACACGAAAAGGAGAAATTAATAAAGGGATGAAAACGAGGATAATTTCGGCCTGCATAATGCTGCCGCTGCTGGTGCTGGTGTACCTGGGCGGCTGGTTTATCTGGGCGGCGGCGCTGATCGTGGGCCTGATGGGCGTGCGGGAATTTTACAAGGGCTTTGAAGCGGCAGGCTTTAAACCGTCGCATGCGATCGCCTATGTGAGCATAGCAGTTCTTTACTGCCTGAGCTTCATCGGCGAAGCGCAGCAGCAGAGCCTGCACCTGATTACGGCCTGGATCGCCGTCGTGGTCTGCGCCAGCATGATCTACGGCTTTCGGGTCAACGAGAGAAAGCTGGAGGATATGACGGCCACGCTGATGGGTATCATGTATGTGGGCTTCCTTTCATATCATATAGTGCTGATCGACCGTTCGGACAGCCCGCTGCTGATCTGGCTGGTCTTCCTTTCCGCCTTTGGCACGGACATCATGGCCTACTTTACGGGCATGGCGCTGGGCAGGCACAAGCTGTGTCCTAATCTGAGCCCGAAGAAAAGCGTTGAGGGAGCAGTCGGAGGCGTTTTGGGCAGCGTGATTTTCTGCGCGATCTTTGGCTGGCTGGTAATGCCGCAGCAGCTTACAGAATGTCTGATCATCGGCGTTTTGGGCAGCGTTGCCGCTCAGCTGGGCGACCTTTCGGCTTCTGCCTTCAAGCGGCAGATGGGCATCAAGGATTACGGCCATCTGATACCGGGACACGGAGGCATCCTCGACCGCTTTGACAGCGTGATGTTTACCGCGCCGCTGGTGTATTACACGATCGCCTTCAGCGCGATGCTCGCATAGATGATCAGATGATCGCACGGATAACGGACACGCAAAGACAAAGGAGGGCGAAAGGATGAAAACGCTCACGCTTTTAGGCAGCACCGGTTCGATCGGGACGCAGTGCCTGGATATAGTCAGAAAAAACAGGGAAGAATACCGCGTCGGAGCCCTGACCTGCGGCAGCAATGTCGAGCTTCTTTCCCGGCAGATAGAAGAATTTGCGCCTGAGCTGGCGGTGACGGCCCGCGCAGAGGATGCAGCTGCGCTGGCCAAAAAGCATCCGCGCACGCAGCTTGCCTGGGGCCGAGACGGCCTGATTGCGGCCGCGCGCGCAGACTGCGACATGGTGGTCAACGCGCTGATGGGCCTCAGGGGGCTCGCGCCGACGTATAACGCGATCATGGCCGGGCACGATGTGGCTCTGGCCAACAAAGAAACGCTGGTAGCCGGCGGACAGCTCATCATGCCTTTGGCCCGCGAGCGCGGTGTGCGCCTGCTGCCAGTAGACAGCGAGCACAGCGCGATCTTTCAGTGCCTGGAGGGCAACGAAGGACGGCAGGTGAGAAAGATCCTGCTGACGGCTTCCGGCGGACCTTTCCGGGGATTTTCCCGCGCGCAGCTGGCAAAGGTAACGCCGGCGCAGGCGCTGAAGCATCCGAACTGGTCGATGGGACAAAAAATCACGATCGACTCTGCTACGATGATGAACAAGGGGCTGGAGGTCATCGAAGCCAGATGGCTCTTCGACGTGCCGGCCGAGAAGATAGAGGTGCTGGTACATCCGCAGAGCATACTGCATTCGGCCGTCGAGTTCTGCGACGGAGCCGTTATCGGCCAGCTGGGCCGGCCGGATATGCGCATTCCGATCAGCTTTGCCCTGGCTTATCCAAAGAGGCTGGCAAGCGACGAGCCGGGACCCGACTTTTTCGGCGCGGCCGCGCAGCTGACCTTTGAGAAGCCGGACACGGAGGTTTTCCGCTGCTTGAAGCTAGCCTTTGCGGCGATCAAAGCGGGCGGCACCTATCCGGTCGTGCTCAACGGGGCCAACGAGGTGCTGGTCGAGCTGTTTCTGGCCGGAAAGATCGGTTTTCTGGCCATCGAGGAAATTCTCGACAGGCTGCTCGCAAAGCATGTGCCCGCAGAAGGGACTGATCTTGCCGACATTCTGGCGGTGGATGAAAAAGCCCGCCGGGATGCGCGCGCGGAAGCACTTTTATTATAGGGGGACAGGAAAGGGGATTTATGAAGACAGCTATACTGGCTATTTTACTTTTTTGTATCATGATATTTCCGCATGAGCTGGGGCATTTTATCGCCGCCAAGCGGATGGGTGTCAAGGTCAACGAATTCGCATTCGGCATGGGGCCGACGATTTGGAAAAAGCAGCGCGGCGAGACGCTGCACAGCATCAGGTTGTTTCCGGTAGGAGGCTTTTGCGCGATGGAGGGCGAGGACGAGGAATCAGAGGAGCCGCGGGCTTTCAATAACAAAAAGCCCTGGCAGAAGATCGTCATTCTGGCCGCCGGTTCCTTTATGAACGTAGTCTGTGCGGTTCTGATCATGTCGCTGGTGGTGGGCATCATCGGCTTTACCACCACGACCATCGATCAGGTGACGGCCGGCAGCCCGGCCGAAGCTGCCGGTCTTGCCGCCGGAGATGAGATCATCGCCGTCAACGGGCAGAAGACGGAAGAATGGACGGATATTTCCGGGGCAATCGCTTCTTCCGCCGGCGCAAGCGTAGCCGTGACGGTAGAAAGAGAGGGACAGGAGCTGTCTCTTGAGCTCAAGCCGCAGCTCAATGAAAGCGGGCAGTATCTGGTCGGCATCACCTCAAAGGTGAGCCACAACCCGCTGCGTTCGCTGGTAGAAGGCGCGAGGTCAACCTGGAACATGACGGTGACCATGTTTGAAACGCTCGGCCAGCTTTTCAGCGGCCGCCTGGGCGCCGACAGCCTCAGCGGCCCGGTGGGTATGGTGCAGATGGTCGGCGAGACGGCGCAGTACGGGCTGTGGTATTACGGCTTTCTGACGGCTCTGATCTGCCTCAATCTGGCGATCATCAACATGCTGCCGCTGCCGGCTCTGGACGGCGGCAGGATCATCTTTGTGCTTTATACGATGATAAGCGGCCGCAAGGTGAGCCAGAAGGTGGAAGGCACGATTCACCTGGTGGGACTGGCGTTGCTTTTCGGCCTGATGATATACGTCACCTTTAACGATGTGACGCGGATTTTCGGCAGCTAGCCATCAGCGCCGAATTAGAAAAAAGGAAAGGAGCAGGCGCATGAAAACCAGACAAGTCAGATGCGGCGATGTTCTCATCGGCGGCGGAGCGCCGGTGTCCGTGCAGTCGATGACCAACGTCGATTCGCGGGATGAGAAGGCGCTGCTGCGGCAGATAGAAGAGCTACAAGAAGCGGGCTGCCAGATAGTGCGCATCGCCGTCTTTGATAACGAAGCGGCGGCAGTGCTGGCCTCTGTGCGGAAAAAAGTGAAGGTGCCGCTGGTGGCCGATATTCATTTTGACTACCGGCTGGCTCTGGCCGCCATCAGAGCCGGAGCGGACAAGATCAGGATCAATCCCGGCAATATCGGCGCGCGCGAGCGCGTCAGGGCCGTGGTAGAAGCGGCCCGCGAGCGGCAGATACCGATCAGGGTAGGCGTCAATTCCGGCTCGCTGGAAAAAGATCTGCTGGAAAAATACGGCGGCGTTACGGCCGCAGGCCTTGCCGAAAGCGCCCTGCGCAATATAAAAATTATTGAGGATATGGATTATGGCAACCTGGTCGTTTCCATCAAGTCCTCCGACGTGCGCATGAATTACGAAGCGCATCAGCTTTTGAGCGCGCAGACGGACGTACCTGTGCATATTGGCATCACCGAGGCCGGCACGCCGGCCAGAGGGCGCATCAAATCCGCAGCCGGGCTGGGGGCCCTGCTGCTTGCGGGCATCGGCGATACGATGAGAGTTTCGCTCACCGCCGATCCGAGCGAGGAGGTGCGCTTTGCCCTGGAGCTTTTGCAGGTGCTGGGCCTTAGAAGCGCAGGGATCGACATCGTGTCCTGCCCGACCTGCGGGCGTACACGCATCGATCTTGAGGGGCTGGCGCTGGAAGTTGAACGGCGGCTGCTGCCGCTGTCAGCAGAGCTTGCCGCACGCGGACAGGCTCTCAAGGTGGCGGTGATGGGCTGCGCTGTCAACGGACCGGGCGAGGCGCGCGAGGCCGATTTCGGCGTGGCGGGCGGAGACGGCCGCGGGCTGATCTTTGCCAAGGGACGCGTCATCAGGACCGTCAGCGAGGAAAGGCTGGCCGACGAACTGCTGCAGGTAATCACGGAAAGTTACGGAAGAGAAGGATAATGACAGAGATCATCGAAGAAATACTGGCAAGCTGTGATATGGGCTCGCTGCCGCAGGAAGCGCTGCGGTATTCGCTGGACAGAGCTTCACTGAGCCGCGGGGACGGAGTGTTATCCATCGAGATGACGCTCAATTTTGTGCTGCCTATCAAGGCCCGCGACCGTCTGATCGAGCAGCTTTCCAAAAGCCTCGGTCACGAGAAAGAAAAGATCAGGCTCAACTTTACATACAGCAAGCTGGCGATGGAACCGGCCACCGCGATGAAGCTATTTTTGCCGTACATGATCGAGATCGTCAACGGCGAGTATTCGTCGCTCACCAAAACCATCCAGACGGACAGCGCCGTCTGGGACGGCAAGCAGCTGGTCATCTATGCGCTGGGCGACTTTGCCGTCGAAAAGCTCAACGAAGAGGTAAAGAAAAAATTCTCTCTTCTCCTGCGCGAGCGCCTGGGGCTTGAGGCGGAGATCGTTTTCCAAAATGACGTAAAGACATACGAGGATCAGGTCAGAGCGCTTCGGGAGGGCGAAGAGGAAGAGCTGCGCGCCTGCCTGGCAGAGCAGGCCAGGCAGCTGGCCGAAAAGGCGGCCAGGGCGGCGGAGAGCGCCGGCGCTGAAGCGAGTGCCGGCGTGGGAGGCAGTTTTGCGGGCGGCGCGGGCGGCCGCGGCGAGTGGAAGGGCAGAAGACGCGAGAAGGAGCTGCCAGCCGAAGGCAACCGCATCATGGGCCGCGCCATCAATCAGGAGCCTGATACAGCTCTGCGCGATATAGATCCTGCGCAGGGCACGGTCGTCGTCGAAGGCTCGATTTTCCGCCTCGATTACCGCCTGATCAAGAGCGGCAGCTATCTGATGACGCTGCTTCTGACCGACAACACGACCACGATCTGCACCAAGGCTTTCGTCTCGGCGGCCAAGCAGGAGGAAATAGAGACGCTGCTTAAAAAAGGCGATACCGTCAAGATCAGAGGACAGGTGCAGTGGGACACCTTTGAGAACCTCAACACCATCATGATAAAGGATCTGGAAAAGGGCGAACGCGCCGACATGGAGCGGCGCGATACCTGGCCGGACGGCAAGCGCGTCGAGTTGCACGCGCATACGAAGATGAGCGCCATGGACGGCCTCAACGAGCCGGCCGATCTCGTCCGGCAGGCGGCGGCCTGGGGACAGCCGGCGGTGGCGATTACAGACCACGGCGTGGTGCAGGCTTTTCCTGATGCGGCCAAGGCAGCCAAGGACCTGCGCAAGGAGGGCAAGGAGATCAAGGTCATCTACGGAATGGAAGGCTACGTGCTCGACGACGAAGGGCTGATCGGCGCTGACGGCAGCATCGATTACAAGGCGCGGCCGACTAACCACATCATCCTCCTGGCCGCTACGCAGGAGGGCCTGAAAAACATCTACAAGCTGGTGTCATATTCGCACCTCGATTATTTCTATAAAAAACCGCGCCTGCCCAAATCAGTGATCCAGGCGCACAGAGAAGGGATCATCATCGGCTCGGCCTGCGAGGCGGGCGAGGTCTACCAGGCCTTTTACCGTCAGCTTCCGCATGAGGAAATCGTCAAGATCGCCGCATTTTACGATTATCTGGAAATCCAGCCGCTGATCAACAACCGCTTTCTGACGGAGGACCGCACCGAGGGCGGCAAGTATCCCGACAGACGGCGCCTGACGGTCGAAGAGCTGAAGGACATCAACCGCCGCATTGTCGCGCTGGGAGAGGAGCTGGCAAAGCCGGTGGTGGCGACTACCGACGCCCATTACGACCAGGCGACGTCGGCCATATACCGCAACATCATCATGGCCGGACAGGGCTACAAGGACGCGGAAAACGGCCAGGGCCTTTTCCTGCGTACCACGGATGAGATGATGGAAGAATTTTCTTATCTGGGCGAGGAGACGGCGCGCCGGGTCGTGATCGAAAACACCAACCTCATCGCCGGCATGGTCGCGGATCTGCTGCCGGTGCCGAAGGGAAAATTTCCGCCGAAGATCGAGGGAGCGGAGGAAACGCTGCGCCAAACCTGCATGGAAAAAGCGCACCGCCTTTACGGCGATCCGCTGCCGGAGGCGATCGGCCAGCGGCTGGAAAAAGAGCTCAGCTCGATCATCAACAACGGTTACGCCGTAATGTACGTCTCAGCGCAGATGCTGGTCAACAAATCGCTTTCCGACGGTTATCTGGTCGGCTCCCGTGGTTCAGTCGGCTCTTCGCTGGCGGCGACCATGGCCGGGATCACGGAGGTAAATCCGCTCGACCCTCATTATATCTGCCCAAACTGTAAGCATCTTGAGTGGGGCGACAAGGAGCTTTATGACTGCGGTATCGACATGCCGCCCAAGGACTGTCCTGTCTGCGGCACGCCGATGAACAGAGACGGCTATACGATACCGTTTGAGACCTTTCTGGGCTTTGACGGCGACAAGGAGCCTGATATAGACCTCAACTTTGCCGGCGAGTACCAGGCGACGGCGCACAAATATGTGGGCACGATCTTTGGCGAGGGCAATGTGTACAAGGCGGGCACCGTCGGCACGATCGCCGACAAGACGGCTTACGGCTATGTGCGCAAGTTCTACGAGGAGCAGGGTATTCCGATCAACAAGTATGAAGCGGACAGGCTGACGCAGCACTGCACCGGAGTGAAGCGCACGACGGGCCAGCATCCGGGCGGCATCGTCATCGTGCCGGACGATCATGAGATCTACGAATTCTGCCCTGTTCAGCATCCGGCCAACGACGTAAGCTCTGACATCATCACGACGCACTTCGATTATCATAAGATAGATGAAAACCTGCTCAAGCTTGACATCCTCGGCCATAACGTGCCGTCGATGATCCGCCAGCTGCAGGACATGACCGGCGTCGACCCGCTGACGCTGCCGCTGACCGACCGCAGGGTGCTGAGCATCTTCAACGGCATCGAAGCGCTGGAAATCAAGGATCCGGACTATAAATTCACGCATGGCACGTATGCGATCCCGGAATTCGGCACTTCCTTCGTCAGACAGATGCTCGACGACACCAAGCCGGACAAGTTTGCCGACCTAGTGCGCATTTCCGGCTTTTCGCACGGCACGGACGTATGGCTCAATAACGCGCAGGATTACATCCGGCAGGGCATGGCGACGATGAGCGAGGTAATTTCTACGCGAGACGACATCATGAACTATCTGCGCCTGAAGGGCGTGCCTAACAAGGACGCCTTCACCATCATGGAAAAGGTGCGCAAGGGTAAGGGAGTAACTGCCGAGCAGGAGGAGCTGATGCGCAGCATGAGCGTGCCTGACTGGTACATAGAATCCTGCAAGAAGATCAAGTATATGTTCCCGCGTGCGCATGCGGTCGCCTATACGATGATGTCCTTCCGCATGGCCTGGTACAAGGTTTACTATCCGGCGGAATTCTACGCCACCTACTTTACGAGCGTGGTGGCGGATTTCGACGAGGAAACCATCCTCAAGGGACCGGCGGCCATCCTGGAGAAGATGGCTCTTATCGAGGCCAAGGGGCAGGCGGCGACGGCCAAGGAAAACAACGAGCTGACGGTGCTGGAAGTGGCCTATGAGATGTACGCCCGCGGCTATGAATTCGCAGACATCGAGCTGGGCGTATCGGAAGCTGCGCGTTTCAAAACTAAGGACGGCAAGGTGCTGCTCCCGTTCATGGCCATCAGCGGCATGGGCGAGACGGCGGCCAATTCGTTCGTGGAAGAATACAGGCGCAAGCCTTACGAGACGATCGAAGACGTCACCAAGCGCGCCAAGCTGGGCAAGACGCTGGTCGATGTGCTGCGCGCCCGCGGCATTCTCGCCGGCCTGCCGGAGACAGACCAGCTGAGCTTTTTCTAGCCAGCTTGGATTTTTCTGCCCCTGCCAAATCATCAAAATAACTGCGTCTGGCAGGGGCCGCCCCTGCCAGACGGCTTTTTAAGCACAATTTAGCAGGGGCCGCCCCTGCCAGATTGTCATTTTAAACAGCGCTAGCAGGGGTAAAACAGGACGAGCATGGCGAAAAAGCAGCGGGTCGCGGCGGGAGGCGGCGGATTTTTCTGCAAAATGGCTGCAAAGAGGCTGCAAAGGGGCAGCGGCGCTCCTGCTAAAAGAACTAAATACGCAGCATTAGCAGGGGTCGCTCCTGCTAAAAGAACTAAATACGCAGCATTAGCAGGGGTTACTCCTGCCAGTTGAACTCGAAAAGCAGATTTAGCAGGGGTCACCCCTGCTAAATCGCTTTGTACGGGCAAAAAAACATCCTCCCCGGCGGAAAATGCCCTTGACGATTTAGCACATTAAAGTTATAATGCAATAGTGTAGTGACGTGAACGAAACGTCAGGTGAAAGGAGCTATTACATATCATGGACATTCTTACTAATCCGATCGTGATTTCCGTTATCGTCCTGGTAGCGATGTGTCTGCTGAAGGTGAACGTATTTCTGGCCATCATCATCTCATCGCTGCTCTGCGCGGTGCTCGGCGGCGCTTCGCTGGTCGAGGGCATCACGGTCTTTTACGAAAACATGGGCAACGACAACCGCATGGTGCTGTTCCTGCTTTTGCTCGGTGTGCTGGCGGCGACTATGCAGTATAACAACGTGGGCGAGGTGCTGGCGCCGAGAGTAGCCAAGCTGGTCGGCAGAAAGGTCTGGCTGTTCCCAATCGTGCTCACACTGCTGGCGATCCTGGTAGAGACCTTTGTGCTGATCGGCGTTTCCTTCCTGCTGGTCATCGTGCCGCCGCTTTTGAGGCTGCTCAACGACTATAAGATCGACAGAAGGCTTTTGGTCATCACCACCTGCTGCGGACTGCAGATGGGGTATTGCTGCTTCCCGGTCGGCTACGGCCTGGCCTTTATGGGCATCATCCAGAACTCCATGGCCGAAAACGGCATGGAAGTTTCCATCGATCAGATCTGGAAGGCCAACCTCGTAATCGCCATCGCCATGATAATTGCAATCATCGGCGCGATGATCAAATATAGAAAGCCGCGCGAATACAGAGGCGAAGACGGCCAGAGCGCTGTACTGCAGGCGGAAAAGGATTTCAATGAGAAGGAACTGCCGCCGATCGAGTTCAAGCACATCGCCTGCCTGATCGCGGCTGCTTCGGTAGTCGTGGTACAGCTGACGACCGATTCGATGCCGCTGGCGGCCCTGACGATGATTCTGATCCTGGTAGCGACCGGGGCCATTAAATTCAAGGACTTCGACAGCGTATTCATGAAGGGCATCATGACCAGCGTTTACGTCTGCCTCGTGCTGATGGCAGCGGTAGCCTTTGCAGCAGTGAGCCAGGAATTCGGCCACA
>CALWNX010000120.1 GCA_944382925.1 uncultured Clostridia bacterium
CAGACGATATATCCGCTCTGGCGCGCGAAATCGGCGACGCCATCCCGCGGCTCCTCTTTCTCGTGCAGCGTCCGTCTATGACCGTATTCCTCTGCACAGGCGCGGGCTCCGGCCTCGACTGCGGCAAGCTGGTCAAAGAAAATGCACCGATCTACGGCGGAAAGGGCGGCGGCAGCAAGACCTTTGCTCGCGCAATCTTCAGCAAGGCCGAATACATTCCGGTCTTCATCGACCTGATCGAGAAGCACCTGCGCTGATACCGGCCTAAGGATCAGTGGCTGGATGAGAGGTTACAGAGCTATAGGACAAAAAGCGGCCGTTTGTACAAACGGCCGCTTTTCGCGTCTCATTATCTTTATTCTTTTAGTTACTACCGTATTCGATGATGTATACGTCTACGGTCCTGGCTCCCCAGGTCAGGCACTGACTGTTTTTCTCCATATACAGGTCAACGATATTGCCCTTGATGGCAGTGCCCACATCGTTGGCGATCGCATAGCCGTAGCCTTCAATGTACAGCAGCGAGCCAAGCGGAATAATGCTTTTATCTACGGCACAGGTACCGTATTCACATGGCAGTCCGTAGGCGCCATGCGGGTTGCCGGAAAAATGGTAGGCGACAGCTTTGACATCGGAAATCTTTTTCTGGTAGCTGAGGCCGGCCGGCTTGCCGAAAACTATCGACATGCCGTAGGAAATCACCCGATCCTGCTTTTCCTGCAGCACCTGTTCTTCCGTCAGCTCTCTTTCGGCTTCTTCTCCGTCAATATAGGTAACGTGGTACGTTTGCTTAACCAGACCGTCTTGTCCTTCCTGCGTCACCTCTGTTTTGCCGATTGTCATCCCGTAATCCGCCGCGTAGACCTGCTCATGAGGAAGCGTTTTTTCTTCCTCCACATAGCCGTGGGTAACGCGTTTTACGTAAACGTGATCGTCGCCTTTGAGTATCTGGTCCGCAGCCGGCTCAACGATGTCGTTTTCGCCGACCTTGATCCCGAGCTCATCTATCAATTCCCCTACCGTGACCGGCAGCGTAGTGATGACTTGCGTCTGACCATCTGCCGTGACCGGTATCTGCAGTGCTTTGGTGATATTGATCTCCATGTCGTCGCTGATGCCGTTGTACATCTGCACATCAATGATGTCGACGCCATACACATAATCGATCTCATGGTTTTCTATGAAACTGTCTACTCTCATGCTTGTTGTCTCATACTTGGTCGTAGTCGTTTCTATGGAATCATCGATGTTTACTATCACCGTCTTAGGCGTGGTGAATCCCACGATCACTAAACCGGCGGCCAAAATGCCTGTAGTAGCAATGATGGTAGCCGCAAGTCTCGGATGAACGCTTTTGAAATGCCGCGCTTTTCCGGCCGGCTCGGCAAGCTTGCTTGCAGCAGCATCCCTGCCTTTTCCCAGCCAGGTGAAAAAGCCTTCGACAAGGCGTTCAAACCTGTCTTTAGGTTTATCTATCATAGGCCCTCCTATTCTTTTTGAGACCGTTACAGTTTACCACATTTTAGTTTAATTGTCAAAAAAATCAGCTTTTTCGTCTGCTGATATCTTTCCCCTCTCTTGCCTTATATATGCTAGATGCGTGAAAAGTGCGGAAAAAAAGTGTTGCTAGGTTAAGATAGGACAGGATTTTTTCTCAAGTCACCACATAGCACCATCGAAAGAACAATTCTTTGTCCGCTGTTCCCTTGTCAGCTTTATCTGGCGCAAAAAGAGGAGAACGCCGCTGTCCAACACTTTGTCCTATGACCTACTAGCCGGCAGTCGGAAGCGGCCGGCGACCAGCGGCAGCTGATCTTGCGGCCGAAACGGCATATTCTCGCTTTTCGCCAAAACCCCTTGTCGCCAAGAGAATTTCAGGACGCAAAATTCTCTCATATTTGCTTAAGCCAAGACGGCAAAGAGAATGAGTGAAATTTGCCGGGCAAAAAGTCTCTCTTTACCCAGCAACGCTGCCACAGAAAGAGATTCTCCGGGGCTTTAAATCGTGGCAATCCGAGCAGATTCTCTTTTCATGCGGCTCCCAGTGCGATTGGCGAGATTTTTCGGGTCTGAAATTCTCTTGGCACAGCACTGATTTTGTAAAAGGCGGGAATTTCAGCGATTCCAGGGCAAATCGCATAAAAAAGGCGCCCCGCCGGGGCGCCTTCTGCCTTGTTATCTCTACTCTTCCTCCATCGCCTTCATGTTAGGGTCGAAGTGGAGCTCGCATTCAGTAGCAGCCTGAATGTCTTCCTTGGTGTAATCCGGGTGCAGCTCAACTACCCAGATGCCATCCTCTCTTACTTCCATCACGCCCATCTCGGTGATGATCTTGGAAACGCACTTCTCCGCGGTCAGTGGCAGGGAGCATTTCTTGAGGATCTTTGGCTTGCCCTTGTTGGTGTGCAGCATTACGATGATAACCTCAGGGCAGCCGGTGCACAGGTCCATGGCTCCGCCCATGCCGGCAACCTTCTTGCCCGGTACGATCCAGTTGGCCAAGTCGCCGTTTTCGGCTACTTCCATGGCGCCCAGAACGGTGGCTCTAACGTGGCCGCCTCTTACCAGACCGAAGGATTCGGCGGTGTCGAAGTATTTTACTCTGTCTACGGTAGTTACGTAGGATCCGCCGGAGTTGATGATGTCAACGTCGAGGTTGCTCTCGTCAGCCATGGCGTCGATGCCTGCAAATCCGTTCTCGGAGTGGAACGTAACCATGATGTCTTCAGGGATGTAGTCGGCAACCATTGTCGGCAGGCCGATTCCCAGGTTGGCGAATTCGCCGTCTTTAAATTCCTTCGCGCATCTCTTCGCGATTCTTACTTTTAAATCTGCCATGGTTTCTCTCCTTCCGCGATAGCATCTACCAGAACGCCCGCCACTGCGAACATGTCAGGATCGATCTCGCCAATTTCAACGATTTTCTCCGGAGCGATGATGGTCTTATCGGCGGCTCCGGCCATTACGTAGTTAAAGTTCTTGGTTGCCTTCTTGCAGTAGTAGTTACCAAACTTATCGGCAACGGACGGTCTGATGAGAGCATAGTCGGCATGCAGAGGCATCTCCAGCAGGTATTTCTTGCCGTTGATCTCCACTACCTTCTTCTCTCTGCCCAGCTCGTCGAGCTCGGTCTCCATCGGAGTACCAACGCCGGTAGGAGTGAGCACGCCGCCCAGACCGTAGGCCGCAGCTCTGATCTTTTCAGCCAGAGTGCCCTGCGGAACGAGAGTGTATCTTAAAGTTCCCTCAGCAAACTGTTCGTTCAGCTTCGGATTTACGCCCAGATGGGAAGCGATGATGTGGTCTACCATGTGATGCTCGAGGAGCTTGCCCACGCCTCTGGCAGTCTTTCCGCCAAATTCGCCTGCAGGCTGTCCGGCATCGAGACCTCCGTCGTTAGCGATAACGGTCAGATGCTTTACACCTTTTCTTACCAGAGCGTCCATTAAGACTTCAGGGGAACCCGTAGCCAGGAATCCGCCGACCATGATGGTCATCCCGTCTTTTACGCCTGCAACTGCTTCGTCTGCAGTCATAACTTTGTTAATCATGTTCGTCTCACCTTTCTATATTTTTTCTGGTACGCCGCGAAAAGCAAGTCCGCAAGTCCGCAAGTCTGCAAGTCCGCAGAAAGCCGCCGGCCCGGGGCTTGCCAAATCGCGAGAGCGCGCCGGATTCACTTAACGATCAGCGATCAGCGGCTTTTTCTGCCAGCCTCTCTTTTCTACTTCCTGCATGATGTAGCTCATTACGTGCTCGGCATACTTGCCAGGGCCAAAGCCGGCGTCGTAGCCCAGCTCCTGAGCCAGCTCGTGAGAAATTCTCGGGCCGCCGCAGGTGAGGATGATCTTGTCTCTGAGACCCTCCGCCTCAACCAGCTCTTCCATCTTGGTCAGCTGCTTGATGTGGATGTCCTTCTGCGTTACAGTCTGGGAAACCAGGATCGCGTCGGCGTTGACTTCCTTGGCCTTGGCGATCAGCTCCTCGCAAGGAACCTGGGAACCCATGTTGTAGGCAACGACGTTCTTGAATCTTTCCAGACCGAAGTGGCCGTGGAAGCCCTTCATCTGGATGATGGCGTCGATACCTACGGTGTGAGCGTCGGACTCGATGGAAGCGCCGACAACAACGATGTCTCTGCCGATGTGCTCGCCGATCCACTCGCCGCACTCAACACGGTCCATAACCACGCCCTCAACCTTAGGCACCTTGATGGCCGTGTAGTCGATGGTCTGGGTAGCCGAACCGTAAACGTTGAAGAAAGTATATCCTGTAGTCAGCTCGCAGTAGTAAGCCACGTTCGGCTCCTCGATGCCGAGCTTCTTAACGTACTGCTTGGCACATTCTTCAGCCTCTTCACCGTAAGGAACAGGAAGAGTGAAGGAAATCTGCATTTTGCCGTCATTTAAAGCGTCGCCGTAAGGCTTTACGCAAGTCAGATCTACCTGGGTAGTTGCTGTTTTGTTATCTGCCATTTCTCGCGCACCTCCTATTTATGATCCATGAACAGAGGGATAAACGGATTGAAGTAGTTCTCGCCCTTGGTGCAAACACCTTCCAGGCCGTGTCCGCCGTCGAACGGACGCTTTACGCCGCCGAAGATACCCTTCTCGATGGTGGAGAAGAGGCCTTCCTTTTCAACCTCAGCCAGCAGGGCGTCGGCCTTGTTGAGAACTTCCTTGGCGCGGCTCTGGATGATGCCGCCTTCCTTGAATTCTACTTCGTCGCCGATATGTCTGCAGTTATTGAAGATGTACTTGGCGTTCTCGATGGAGAGGTATCTGTCCTGCATAAACGGGGTGTGGATCGCCTCGGTCAGCATACCGGTCAGCAGGATCGACTGATGAGTCCATACGGTCACCAGGTTGAACAGCGCATCCTGCAGATGACCTCTGAAGATGTTGCCGGTCATGAACTTTGTCGGCGGCATGTATTTGAGTCTGGCCTTCGGGAAGATCTCTCTGGCCATCTGAGCCTGCGCCAGCTCCATCAGGAAGCCGTCCTCGGTGGAAGGATCCATCTCGAAAGCGTGGCCCAGTCCCATCTGCTCCTCAGGGATGTTGGCCAGAACAGCAAACTGCTCGTTGATGAACTGGGAAGCGGTAACGGTATGAGCGGCCTCGATGGCGTCATCGGTGGTCAGGTAGTTGTCCTCTCCGGAGTTGAAGATGATGCCGCAGTAGCCGATGATGACTCTGGACATGAACTGGTCTACCAGAGTTCTCTGCATGTTGATGTCTCTGAAAAGGATGCCGTAGATGGCGTCGTTGAGCATCATGTCCAGTCTTTCCAGAGCGCCCATGGCGGCGATTTCAGGCATGCACATGCCGGAAGAATAGTTGCACAGTCTGATGTACCTGCCAACCTCTTCGCCGACCTCGTCGAGAGCCTTTCTCATGATGCGGAAGTTTTCCTGCGTGGCGTAGGTGCCGCCGAAGCCCTCGGTAGTCGGGCCGTAAGGAACGTAGTCAAGCAGAGACTGCGCAGTCGTTCTGATAACGGCGATAACGTCGGCTCCCTGTCTGGCCGCGGCCTGGGCCTGTACAACGTCCTCGTAGATGTTTCCGGTCGCCACGATTACATAGATGTAAGGCTCCGGACCCTCGCCGATGGTGGAAAGATACTCTTTACGCTTGGCAATCTGCGCATCGATCTTTTCAAAGGTCTTCTTGATCACCGGCTTTAACGCCTCGGCAGCCTCGTCCTGCTTGCAGGTCGGCAGCTTAGTGATGTCCAGCTTGCCGGCGGACATCTCTTCGGCGATCGTCTGCGGATCCTTGCCGGTCTGGACCATCGCGTTACCCATCAGGTAAGCGGCTCCCGTCGGCAGCGCTCCGGCTTCCTTGATCTGATCTACAACTACGTTAGGAAGCGGCGTGCCCACATCGTCTACGCCGTCTACACCGAGCAGTCTGACGATGGTCCTCTCTGTGGATACCGTCGTGTGACGATCGATGAAGTCCTGCATGTCTTTGGCAATGTTTGCCGCATGCTGGCGGGCGCTGTCAACAACTTTCTGGTCAAGATTAAGTTTGCTTTTCATCCCTTTTCTCCTTATCTGATATATTTTTTCGCTCCGTCTATGATCGCTTTGTCGATTCCGAGCATCGCGGCAATATTCAGAGCATCCTTAGGCACCTGCGCGCCGTTTTCCACGCGTCGCAGGCGATAATCCATGTACTTTGATATTATATTTATCCTGTCACGGCGATTCGCCCTCTTGATCTCGCTGTTGAGCTTGGTGAAATCGCAGTCCGCAAGTCCTACGACCTGCATGTTCACCACGCCCTCCCGCTCGGTCACAGATTCAAAATGCGTCGTGATCAGGGAAATATACGGTTTTGTCAGCAGATAGTCAACCAGGCTCTTGGTCAGGGCCGTGCCCTCGGTCGGGTTGGTGCCGGAGGCTATCTCGTCTATCAGTATCAGGCTGCGCTCCTGTCCGTTGTCGAGGATCTCCTTGAGCTCCTCCATCTCCGAACCGAAGCTCGAAAGTCCGCGCTCCACGGACTGCGAGTCGCCGATGAGAATCTGCATGTAATTGGAAAGGCCGATCCGCGCCCGCCTGGCCGGCACGAAGAAGCCGTACTGCGCCAGAATCGGAATCTGTCCCGCCAGCTTGAGGGAAATGGTCTTGCCGCCCATGTTGGCGCCGGTGATCAGCGTCACGCCGTCTGCAAGCGCAAGCGACACCGGGCAGTACTCCTTGCCCTTGGCGCTGATGATGTCCTCTACCTGTAGGTTGCGGCCCTCCTCGAACTCGATCACATGCTCAGCTGTAATCTCCGGCCTGGTCAGCCGGTGTCTGAGCGCATAGATAGCTTTGGAAAGCGCCAGGTCCAGAGCGCCGATCTTTTCGCAGTTAGCCAAAAGCACGGCAGCCCGCCCCGCAATCCGGCGCGAAAGCGCTTCTCTGACGCGCTCCTCTTCTGTATCTATATCCGCGTTGAGGTCTTCCATCCCCGCGATGTATTTTCTCACCTGATCCGTAGCTTTGAGCTGCAAGGTCACGCTCGTGTAATCCTGGTCGGTGACCTCAAGCTCCGGCAGACTGGTGATCTTTTCAAAATCAGGATGCGAGCGCGCCAGCACCATGTCAAACTTCGGCGTCAGCATTACGCCGTGCGCACGCCTGAGCTCGTCCCGGGCGGCCTTCTGCTCCTTGCGGATCAAAAGCTCGTACTCGCGCTTTTTGGCGCGGAGCGCGCCCAGCGCCGGGCTGAATTCGTCATATATGTAGAAGGTATTCATGCGGTCGCGGCGCGGATCAAGCTCGTCGAGCAGATCCTCCGTGTCCGCGAGGAAAAATTCTTCCGGTACGGTACTCACCTCCGGCGTACCCTCTTCGCGGGCGAAGGAAAGCGTCTCGGCCGGCGCGTTTCCGGCGGCGGCGTCACATTCGGCCTTGCAGTGCGCGCCCTTGTAGTCGCCGATCTCGTGCTCCCTGGTCAGCTTGACGAGCTGGCGCATCTGCAGCAGCAGCGACTTGACCTCAAAGAGCTCCACGGTGGAAAGCGTGGAGGTCGCGCTGCGCTGGATCGTCAGGGAAGGATCCTTCATCTCCATGAAGACCTCCTGGATCTTGTCGCTCAGCGTCTGATTCTGCTCCACGAACCAGATCATGCGCTGCACGCGGTCAAGCTCGGCACAGAGCTCCTCTTCTTCGCCGGGATAGAACGGCTTCAGCTCCTTGAGCTGCTTTTTGCCGAAAGGCGTATTCAGATCGAGGTTGAACATCACGTAATCAAGACCCGTTTCGCGCCTGGTCTTGGCGTTGGCCAGCCTCCTGTTTTTTCCCTGCTTCATAGATTACATCCTCACGTCTACGATCGGTATGTCCGGGATGGCTTTCTGCATTTCTTCGAGCAGAAATCTGTTGTCGAAGGAATATCCCGCCGGCGACCAGGGGTTGACGGTGATCGCGGCGATCTCGATGTTTTTGAGCACGCTGACGCGAAAGCCCTTTTTGCGCAGGCGGCCCCAGTCCATGGCGCTGATAAAAATCTTGGTCGGATCCTTCAGCACGAACTGCACCTGCTTGAGATTGCTGACGCTGATGTCGGCAATAACGCTGTTGGTAAAAGCGCCCGGAATGTATATATATCTTGTCTCCTCGCCGATGGCGCCGTTGATGTCCTTGGAAGCGCCCAGACCCGTAGTCAGATCGAGCTTGGTCAGCTTTCCGCCGGCGTCGGCGAGCATGATCTTGTTATCGGCATTATTTTTTTCGATGGCCTCTCTGACGGCTCCGGCCTCAAGCTCGGGCGTCCTGTAGAGGTTCACCACATGCGCCGTTTCTTCCACGACCTTGCTAAGCTTGCGCGAAAGCACGGCTCCGGTGGATAAGATGATGGCGTCGGAAGTGTCGGGCGAAGCGATCGATTTTCTGTCGATGGCTCCGTCGATCAGGATCAGCTGGCAGCCCAGCGCCAGCATGTCCTCGCAGAGCAGCTTCTGCTCCGCATTGATAACCGGGCCGGCAATCTGTACGTAACCGGCCTCCTGCACGCGGCAGATGAGAAGCTCCCCGATGGCCGTGGAATATCTGGTCTTTCTGATCACCTCAAGACCGGCGTCCGCCATGTCGTAAAGCAGCGACGGCACCGCCACGATCGTATCCTGATCCAGATACACCCGCGGCTTTTCTGTTCCTGTCACCAGATCCTGCGTCTCTCCGTCCCGGCCGGTCGAGGTCACGCCCAGCAGCACGCCCTCGTCCATCGCTTCTTCGATCAGATAGTTGAGCGCCGTGGTCTTGCCGGCATTTTTGGCCATGCCGACGATGGAGATCGTCTTGTATTTGCTTGACAGGTCATAAAGAAGCCCCATTGATATCCTCTTTCTTTACCCGCGGGGAGGCCGCAAGGCCTCCCCGCCAAGGGTAACAGCTGTTTTTGCGAAAGAAACGACTAGTGTTTATTTCTCTCGTGTCTGGCCAGGTTGCTTGGCTCCATGTATCTGATCTCAGGACCTTCGCCCAGAGCAGATACACCCTGGTACTTGTAAGTCTTCTTGCCTGTGCAGTAGTCGCAGGTGCAAGGCAGCTCAGGCAGCGAAGGCTCGGTGTAGGTGGTGATAACGCCCTCGTAGTTTCTCAGGATAACCTTGTGCGGAGTCTGAGAAATTACGTACTGAGGCATTACCGGGGTCTTGCCGCCGCCGCCAGGGGCGTCTACTACGAAGGTAGGTACGGCGTATCCGGAAGTATGGCCTCTGAGACCCTCGATGATCTCGATACCCTTGGATACCGGAGTTCTGAAGTGCTCGATACCCATGGACAGGTCGCAGATGTAGATGTAGTAAGGTCTTACTCTGTTCTTTACCAGGATCTGAACCAGGTCTCTCATGATGTGCTTGCAGTCGTTTACGCCTCTTAAGAGTACGGACTGGTTGCCGAGAGGGATACCGGCGTCAGCCAGCTTTCTGCAGGCTTCCATGGCATCCGGGGTCATTTCCTTCGGGTGGTTGAAGTGAGTGTTCAGCCAGATCGGATGATACTTCTTCAGCATGTTTACCAGCTTGTCGGTGATACGCATAGGCATAACTACCGGCGTTCTGGAGCCGATTCTTACGATCTCTACGTGATCGATCTTTCTCAGCTCGCTGATGATGTATTCCAGAGTCTCGTCCTCTACCAGCAGAGCGTCGCCGCCCGAAAGCAGTACGTCTCTAACCTGCGGAGTCCTTCTGATGTAATCGATACATGCGTCGATATCCTCTCTCGATCTGGAACCGTCGGTCTCGCCGGCCAGTCTTCTTCTGGTGCAGTGTCTGCAGTACATGGAGCACTGGTCGGTGATCAGGAACAGAACTCTGTCAGGATATCTGTGGGTCAAGCCAGGAGCCGGGGAGTCCGCATCCTCGTGCAGAGGATCCAGGTCGTCAGCAGCTGATCTGTGCATCTCAGCCAGAGTAGGAACAGCCTGCATTCTTACAGGGCATCTCGGATCATCCGGATCCATCAGGGAAGCATAGTAAGGAGTGATACCTACTCTGAAGCCGCCCATGACCTTCTGGATATCTTCTTTTTCCTGCTCGCTGAGGTTTACAACCTGCGCGATCTCCTCTACAGTGGTCAGTCTGTGCTCTACCTGCCAGTGCCAGTCGTTCCACTGCTCGTCAGTTACTCCCTTGAACAAAGGAATATCTTTCCAATTTCTAATTGCCATTTCTTTCTCCTTTTATTTTCTAAAATTTGAAATAGTATTAAGCATACATTTCTTCAAACAGCTTTCTCAGGCCGGCATGCTCTCTCAGATCCTGCAGAGTGATCTCAGCATGTCCTGCAGCATAACCGTTGCCGATCAGCATGTTGACGTCCTTGCCAACGCCCTCTGCGCCCAGAGCAGCCTTGGTGAAGCTGGTAGCCATGGAGAAGAAGTAAACGGTTCCGCGATCCTTGCAGCAAAGGATGGAAGCCATCTCGGTGTTCTCGATGTTTACGCAGTTGATTACCAGGTCGAACAGCTCGCCGTCAGTCAGCTCCATAGCCTTCTCGTACATGCCGACAGCGTCGGTAGCGTCCATATGGAAGTACTCGTCAGCCAGGTCAAGATTTCTTGCTCTGTCCTCGGACTTCTGGGAACCGGCAGCGCATACAACCAGACCGGTTACGCCGGCTCTCTTCTTGGCCTCGTACAGGCAGAGCAGACCGGACTTGCCGCCGCCGCCGATGATCAGAACCTTCTGACCGCACTGTACCAGTCTGGCAGCCTGAGCAGGAGCACCGGCTACGTCCAGAGCGGACAGAGCCAGTCCGGCAGGCATATCATCAGGAAGAACAGCGTAGATACCGCTCTGGAACAGGATAGCCTGGCCCTTGATGTCTACCTGGTCGATGGAAGGTCTCATCTCGAGGATCTCATCGATTCTCAGCGGAGTCAGGGACAGGGATACCAGAGTAGCGATCTTATCGCCAACCTTGAGGTTGCCCTTGTAAGCAGGTCCGATTTCCTTAACGGTACCCAGCAGCATTCCGCCGGAACCGGTCCAAGGGTTCTTATGCTTACCGGCCTTGGCTACGATGTCGAGCATGGTCTGCTTAACCTTAGCCTGATCCTCAGGGGAGTTCTCGATGTCTGCAGGCTTCTTGCCGTTGCAGGATCTTCTTACGATCTCGGTGAACGAAGCGGAGTCAACGTTCAGGGTCTGAACATCGATCAGAACTTCGTTGTCATAGATCTCCATAGTGTTGTCGATAACGTCTGCTGGCTGTGGCAGAACGCCTTTTGGTGAAATAACTCTGTGAGTGCCGTAAGGGCTTCCTTTTTTCATTGGTCTTATCCTCCTAAAATAAATTTTTTATGATTTATACCCGGCGCGGCCACATCTGGCCGGTCAGGCATAAGCGGCTATGATAATTATATATCAAATCTTGGCAAGTTTCCATAACAAAAACAAAATTTGCGCAAATTATCATTGTCACACCACTCCTTAAACATAAAAAGCAAATTCCATGCCACTTGCGGGTGCGCGCGACTGCAAGGCTTTTGCACGGTTTGCGAACCGTTTTGGGTTCGTATGCGCTTTTACTGAACACAATTCGTTTCGAACATGGCCTGTCAACTCTCTTCTGCGTGCGAAAGCCCATACTTCCTGATCTTGCGCATCATCTGTGTCTGGCTGATACCCAGGGCTCTGGCCGCCTTGCGCGTGGAGCCGTATTTCTCGTAGGCGTATTTGATAAGACCCTTTTCGTACTCGTCCACAGCGACCGCCAGCTCAAGCTCCGTACGAGGCTCCTCCGCAGCCGTGTCCGGCATATATTCGAACAGCTCGCCGTGCTTTTCTCTCACCACGTCCATCATGCCGATGGTTTCTTTCTGGGAGGAAATCATCAGACGCTGAACCACGTTTTCCAGCTCCCTGATGTTGCCGGGCCACTGCTGCTGAGTGAGGTATTCGACGGCAGTTTCGTCAATCTCGCGCTTGACGCCGAACTTCTGGCCGTATTTCTGTAAAAAATGCTGTATCAGCGCCGGGATGTCTTCCGTCCTTTCTGCCAGGCTCGGGATTCTGATCGGCACCACGTTGAGGCGGTAATAAAGATCACGGCGGAAAGCGCCTTCCTGCATCTGCTTTTCCAGATCGCGGTTGGTGGCGGAAATGATGCGTACGTTGGTCTTGACCGGCGTCGTGCCGCCCACGCGGTAAAATTCGCCGTCCTGAATGGCTCTCAGCAGCTTGGCCTGCATCTCCAGCGGCAGCTCGCCGATCTCATCGAGAAAGATCACGCCGTTGTTGGCCAGCTCAAAAAAGCCTTTCTTGCCGCCGGCGCTCGCTCCCGTGAAGGCGCCCTTTTCGTAGCCGAAAAATTCCGATTCTATCAGCGAAGGCGAGATTGCGCCGCAGTTGATCTTGACGAAGGGCTGCATCTTGCGCGCGCTGTTTTTCTGGATGATGTTGGCTGCCTTTTCCTTGCCCACGCCGGTGTCGCCGAAGATGATGACGTTGCAGTCGTAACGGGCGACCTTGAGCATTTCCCGCAAAACCTGCCGCGTCACCTTGCTGCGGCAGACAAAATCCTCCACCATGGTCTTTTCGAGCATGTCCCGGCGCAAGGGATCGTCCTCTTCTCTGCTTTTCCTGCCGGCGGGTTCGAGAAACTCTGCATCGCGCAGGAAAGGCGCCATTTCGCGCACCACCTCCATGTCAAAGATGTCGTACTCGGCCAGGTAGCCTTCGGCGCATCTGACGCACAGGGGCTTGGACATCGATTCAGTAATATAAAGAGCTATGTTGAGGTTGTTGATCAGATTGGCAAAGAGCACCGTTCCGCCCGGTCTGGTGGCCAGCAGATTTATGGTTTCTGCGCCCGGTATTTCGGCGCAGTTGATGGAAAAGTCGAAAAGCGACTCGGCATCCAGCTGGCGCATGCATTCCATCGGGCGCAGAATATTGATAAAATGGATCTGGTTGAACACCCTGCCGAGCAGCTCGTCGATGCCCCGGCCGGCCATCCTCATGCTGGTGCGCTTGTCGAAAAGGCAGACGATCTCTGCCTCCGGCCCGGCTTCACGCCTGATGACATAGCCGTAGAGCAGATTGGTAAGCATGTTGTTTCCTACCACGAGGAATTTCTTATTATCGCCAAGCAGCGTATGCAGGCGGAAGAGGGTGCCGGAAAGGTCAAAGGTAAACATCAGCAGGTCGAGCGGCAGATCTTCCGGGATCTTGACCACCTGAATCTGATCATGGATGATCGCATAGCCACGCGCTTCAATCTGGCTGAAAGCTCTGTTTACTGCCGTAATATCCTCAATATACATAGGCACCGAAGCCAAGGAGGTATTGCAGATTATCTTGTCCCCCACCTTTAATCCCTGCGGGTTCTCGTACCGGCTGCCTATCTCCTCGATCACGCCCATCACCAGGCCGCCGGTATCGGTCACCGGGTTGTGCAGCTTGCCGCGCCGGATGACGATATCTATGATCTGCTGTTTGATTTTTTGCTCATCATCGTTGACTTCTGTACAAATCTGCTTGAAACCTGTGCCTTCAAGGTGTATTCTTTTTATAGAGACTCTGAGTTCTTCCGGATAAATGTTGCGGCTGTTGTCAAGCCGCCACGCGGAGGTGGGCAGAACATGCTGTGGTTCAAGTACCCTTTCCATTCCGTATGTTTTGGGCATTTTGTGTTCACTCCTTTCCGCTGTTGAACCTAAATCGGTTCGCCCGGCTGGTATTTTCAATGATAAACCATTGGCACAGCTTTTGCAACATATTTATTACGGAATTCAGGTCATTGATCAGTTTTTACTACATATAAAAAAGGAGAGATAACAATGGAAGAGAAAATCACTTCAACTCTGAGACTGAGAATGTCCGCTAAGGACGCTCATTACGGCGGAAATCTGGTAGACGGAGCTCACATGGTTCACCTGTTCGGCGACGTTGCCACCGAGCTTCTGATCAAGTA
>CALWNX010000121.1 GCA_944382925.1 uncultured Clostridia bacterium
CTGATCAAGGTGCCTGTCTTAGGGTTGATCTTGATAACGTTTGTATCAGGAACCTGCTTTGCGCATACGATAATCTTAAATGCCATTTCAATTTCCTCCTACAATCTTATTTCTTGAAAGTCTTGCCGGCGATAACCATTCTCTGAACTTCGGAAGTTCCTTCGTAGATCTCGGTGATCTTGGCGTCTCTCATCATTCTTTCTACCGGATAATCCTTGGTGTATCCGTATCCGCCGTGGTACTGTACGCACTTGGTGGTTACTTCCATGGCGGTCTCAGCTGCGAAAAGCTTGGCCATGGCAGCGGCTTCGCTGTAGTCCATGTGCTTGTCTTTCATGTCGGCAGCTCTGTAAACCAGCAGTCTGGCTGCTTCGATCTTGGTCTTCAGGTCAGCCATGGAGAACTGCAGGGCCTGCATCTGGGAAAGCTTCTTGCCGAACTGCTTTCTGGCCTGCATGTATTCTACGGTTACGTCGAAAGCACCCTGTGCGATACCAAGCGCCTGAGAAGCGATACCGATACGGCCGCCGTCCAGGGTGGACATGGCAACCTTGAAGCCTTCGCCAACCTGTCCCAGCAGTCTGTCGGCCGGGATCTCGCAGTTCTGGAAGATCAGCTCGGTGGTGGAGGAAGCGCAGATACCCATCTTGTCCTCGGTCTTGCCGATGGAGAAGCCCGGGTCGCCCTTTTCTACGATGAAGGAGGAAATGCCGTGATTTCCCTTGGATTTGTCGGTCATGGCCATCACTACGAACACATCGGCATAGCCGCCGTTGGTGATGAACACCTTGGCTCCGTTGAGGATCCACTTGTCGCCGACCAGCTCAGCTCTGGTCTGCTGTCCGGAAGCATCGGTACCGGCGTTTGGCTCGGTCAGTCCGAAAGCGCCCAGCTTCTTGCCGGAAAGCAGGTCCGGCAGATATTTTCTCTTCTGCTCTTCGTTGCCCCAGTTGAAGATCGGCCAGCAGCAAAGGGAGGTGTGTGCGGAGCAGATAACGCCGGTGGAGGCGCATACTCTTGACAGCTCCTCTACTGTGATCGCGTAGGAAATGTGGTCGCCGCCTGCTCCGCCGTATTCGGTCGGGAACGGTACGCCCAGCATTCCGTATCTTGCCATCTTTTCAACGGTCTCAACAGGGAATCTGTGTTCCTTGTCGATGTCCGCAGCTAACGGTTCAACTTCGTTAGTGGCAAACTCTCTTACCATTTTTCTTACGAATTCCTGTTCCTTCGTTAGTTGAAAGTTCATTTAAATGCCTCCTTAAATTATTAATAACGGGTCCTCTTACGGACAATATCCGCATTTTAAACCATACCAATTTTATTAAAACATTTTTTTGTCAAAAAAGCAACTCGAAATTATATTTATTCTGTCATTTCTTCGCAAAATTTGTCTCCGGCAGAAAATTGCCGCTCGTCCCGGCAAGGGCTCACGCTCCCCTTCCGCCCCGTCCGCAGGCGTTTTTGGATGCTTTTCAACGCCTTTCTGTGTCTTTCAACGTCTTTCTGTGTCTTTCAACGCCTTTCTTTATCTTTCAACGCTTTTCTGTAAAATGCCGGCTCTCAAGTTGACCGATGCAAAATTTTTCACCTCGCTTACGCTCAGTCGTGCTGCCTCAAGTTGAAAACCCCTGTTTCCAAGGCGCCAGTGCGCCGATTCTTTCTCCCAAATGAGTAAATTCCCCTTTCTCATGGGACTCTGGCCGCTGTTTTCATCTTGGCAGGCGCTGATTTTCGGCGGTAGAGGAGAAATTTTCTGCAAAATTCAACTTGGAAAACTTCTTTTTTTAAATTAGTTGAGAAACGTAGCGCGCCGGCAGTGGGACGGCAGTTGGGCGGCGGCGCGCCGGCGGCACGCAGATACAAACCGGCGGCGCGCCGGCGGCAAAGCAAACGGAAAGCCGCTGCCCCCCCTCAGCGCACAAGGCGCGCCGCCAGCGCCGCCAGCGCGCGTTTTTCAAGGCGGCAAACCTGAACCTGTGAGATTCCCACAGCCTCCGCCACCTGCTGCTGCGTCATGTCGCGGTAATAGCGCAGAACCATCACCTGCCTCTGGCGCGGCGGCAGCTTTTCGAGCGCGGCAGCCAGATCAAGGCGGGTGACGCTGAGTTCTTCCTCGTCGATCGCGCCGCTTTGAACCGCGAGCACTTCGTCTGACTGAATATCGTGCATGGCCTCGTAGGCCTGCAATGCCTCCAGCACTCTTTCCGCCGTCAGGCCGCTCGCCGCTGCCAACTCCGTCAGCTTCGGCGAACGCCCGTGTGCAAGGCAGAAATCATTTTCGGCGCGGCGCACTCTGGCTGCGTCACTTTTCAGCTCGCGGCTGACCTTGACCCTGCCGCCGTCCCTCATTTGCGAGCGTATCTCGCCGGCGATCAGCGGCACCGCATAGGTGGAAAAGCGAAAGCCACGCTCAGGCTCGAAACGTTCGGCGGCCTTGAGCAGGCCGATATAGCCGATCTGCATGAGATCCTCAAGCTCTTCCCCGTAAATCAAAGAAAGCCGCTGCGCAACGGATCTGACTAATCCTGTATTGGCGGCGACTATTTCTTCAAGCTCAGGGGACGGCGGCGTCGAAGCCGACGCGAAAAAGGACGACGGCTCTTGCGGCGGCGCGGGCGGCGCGGGCGACTGCCCGCGCGCCGGCTGTGGCGATGTCGGCGCTGGCTGCCTGCGCGCCGGCTTGTTCGCCGCGCCGCCTGCCCCTTTTATTTTAGAATCCATAATATGTATCCAGTTTTTTGATCATCGTCACGGTCGTGCCTTCGCCCGGACGCGAGTCCACCTTCAGCTTGTCGGTAAAGCTCTCCATGACCGTAAAGCCCATGCCGGAACGATTCTGCCCAACATCGGTGGTAAACATCGGCTCCATGGCTTTGGCGATGTCCTCGATCCCGCGGCCCTTGTCCGTGATGCGGATCATGATCGTCTGCGGCGCAATCAGTGAAAATTCCATGAAAACCGGCCTTTGCACCTGCGCGATCTTTCCGTCTTCGTCCTTTTCGCCGCCGTAGCCATGCAGGGCCGCATTGCTGAAAGCCTCCGACACCGCCGTTTTGATCTCCGTCAGCTCGTCTATAGTCGGATCGAGCTCCGCCGCATAGGCCGCCGCAATGCTTCTGGCCAGCGCCTGATTCTCCAGCACGCCTGCAAGCTGCACCTTCAATTCTCTCTTCATCTATGAAACTTCCTTTCTGCCGAGCACCGCGACTGCTTCTTCTCTGGTGTCGAAATAATCTATGACGGAAAAAATTCCCGCCATATTGAGGATATTGCGGATTGTTTTCGAGCAGGAAACGATGGCTATCCTGTCGCCAGCCTCGCTCATTTTTCGGTAGCGGCCCAGCACCATACCGATGCCTGAGCTGTCCATGAACGTAACGCCGGAAAAGTCGAACACCAGGCTGCATGAGCCATGACTGTCAAGCGCCTCATCTATCCGCTCCCTTACCTTCTCCGCCGCATGATGATCAAGCTCCCCGAAAAGCTCGGCGATCAAGGTGCTGCCCATAACGTCAAATATTATTTCCACTGCTGCCCCCTCCTTTGTCTTACCATTATTATACACCCCTGCCGGCAGCTTGTCTTTGACATATAACGTCGCAAAACCACTTCTTTTGTCGTATTCTGCGGACGGACCGGGGAATCCCGCCGCGGCCCGCGATTTGCAGTGCCGGTCGCTGCGCCGGCCCATAGTGCGGTTCGCAGAACTCAGCGCCGGTCCGCAGGCCAGCTTTCTCAACTTTCTTGAAAATCACCGCCTCTCAAGTTGAATTTTGCAAAATTTTTCAACTCTTTTCTGCTTAAGCCCATAGGCGCAAGATGAAAATGTGCTTCCGGCCCCTCTCAGAGGGGCTTTTTCTTTGGTGCGCTAAAGCGATCCGCACCCGAAATCGAGAAAGCTAGCATTTTTTCATCTTAGCATAGCGGCAATTTGCAGGAAGGAGGAGAAAAATTTTGCAAAATTCATCTCAGGGGTGGCCGTTTGCGGGCATCGGTGGAGAAAGCAGGAAAAACGGAGAAGGGAGGGGATCGGAGAGGGGCGGAGAAAGCGGGGAAAGCGGGCAGATAGTACGACGCCCGCCTGCAAAACGCCCGCCTGCAAAACGTCCGCCCCGCGCAAGACTTGCGCGGGGCGGGTGTGAAGGAGAAAGACCTTGCGCGAGAGTCGATAATTCATGGCCGGCTACAGCTTTTCCGGCCGAATACAGCTTCGATTCTCCGCGTGGCCTCAGCGAGAATATCACTATTTGCAGCAAAAGAAATTCGTATATAGCCTTCCCCGGAAGGGCCAAAAGCAGAGCCGGGAGTAGTGATGACGCGTCCCTGCTCGATCAGCCTCTGCGCGACCTCGGCAGAGGTCAGGCCGGTTTCTTTTATATTGACGAAGGCATAGAAGGCGCCCTCGGGCTTCGTAAATTTGAATCCCTTTATGCGGTTGAGGCTCCTGGTCAAAAGCTCCGCCCGTTTTTCGTACTCGTCTTTCATCTGCAGCACTTCCCGGCCATCACCGGCGAGGGCGGCGCAGGCCGCGTACTGGCTGGCCGCGTTGACGCTTGAGGTCAGCGATTCCTGCATGACGGCCATGGCCCGGATGAAGGCTTCTTCTGCCACCGCATAGCCAACTCTCCAGCCCGTCATCGCAAAGGTTTTGGAAAAGCTGTTGACCGTTATGGTTCTTTCGAACATGCCGGGGAGCGAGGCAATACTGTAGTTTCTGCGCCCTTCATAAACGATAGCTTCGTAGGGCTCGTCCGCTATGATGAGCAGATCCCTTTTGCGGGCCAGCTCGGCAATTTCCTCAAGCTCAGTCAGGCTCAAAACGGCGCCCGTCGGATTTGCCGGGCTGTTGAGCAGGATCGCCCTTGTCGACGGGGTAAGCGCCTTTTCTATCGCGGCTGCAGTCAGATGAAACCTCTCCTCTTCACAGGTTGGAACTGCGATCGCATTTACGCCGGCAAGCTTGCAGTAGCCAAGATAATTCGGGTAGTACGGGTCGGCGAGGATCAGGCTGTCGCCGGGGTTCAGCGCGCACATGATCGACGACATCAGCGCCTGACCGGCCCCGTTGGTGACCATGACGTTCTTTTCCGAACACTTCAGGCCGTTTTCGGCAGCCATCTTGGCGGCGATCGCCTTACGCAGAGCCGGCAGGCCGGCATTGTCCACATACTTTGTATAGCCGTGCCTGAGGGCATACGCGCCGGCGTCTATAATATAGGCCGGGGTCTGAAAATCCGGCTCGCCGATGCAGAGGTTGATCACGTCATCGTAGCCGGCTGCCAGTGCGAACATGCGGCGGATGCCGGATACCGGCATGGTTTTGGCAATGGTGCTTAGTTTCATCGCAGACTCCTTATCTGGCCACAAGGTGCAGAGCGAAGCCTCCTATCTGCTCTCGCAGATAAACGGAGCTCAGCCTTTTGCCTTTATATTTGGCGGTTTCAAGATCGAATTCCGCCCCCTTCTGGGCAAGAAAATGCATGGCCCGCTCGCAGCTTTCAGTGCTGATGGCGATGTGGCCGTTAATTCCCGGAAAGCGCTTTCTGCATACCTCAAGCTCGGCAGAAGCAAAGGTCGAGGCGCTTTTTACGTCCCTACTAAAGCCAAAGAGCTCCGCAAAACGCTGCACCTGCGCTTCCGCCTCCTCCGCAGAGTCGTTGTTGATGCCGATATGAGCCACTTTAAAGTCCAGCATCGTCATCACAGCTTCTTCGGCCAGCCTCTTGATCTCATCGTAACGGCCGGCTTCGATCAGCTCCTTCTTCACCATCCATGAGCCGCCGCAGGCAAGCACCTTGTCGAACGAAAGGTAAGTGCGCAGGTTGTCCCTGTTGATGCCGCCCGTCGGCACAAAGTGGAGATTGGTATAGGGTCCTGCCAGAGCCTTGAGCATTTTTATGCCGCCCGCCTGCTCGGCCGGAAAGAATTTTACCGTATCGAGCCCGGCGGCGAGGGCCATTTCGATAGCGTTCGTATCCATGCAGCCGGGGATGATGGCGACTTCTTTTTTCAGGCAATAATCCACGACCTGCGGATTATAGCCGGGCGTTACTATGAAGGATGCGCCTGCTTGCAGAGCGCGATCCACCTGCTCTGTGGTCAGAACCGTTCCGGCGCCCAAAAGCATCTGCGGGCAGGAGGCGGCTATACTTCTGATCGCCTCCTCGGCCGCTTCCGTCCTGAAGGTGACCTCCGCGCAGGCTATCCCGCCGTCGATAAGCGCTTTGGCCACTTTATCTGCTTTGGCGGCATCATCTAAAACTATGACCGGGATGATGCCAGTCTTCCTGATTTTCTCATAAATTGCTTTCATATTGTCCATGCGCCTTTCTCCTGATTTCTCCTGATTTCTTCTGATTTTCCATTACTTCTATTTATCTCTGCACTCTGCCCGAACCGTCGCCGCCGACCAGCTTTTCGACGTCGTCGACAGATACTCTGTTGAAATCGCCCAGAATGCTGTGTTTCAGGCAGGAAGCGGCAGCGGCGAATTCCAGAGCCTCACGGTCCGTCTGATAATGCGAAAGCCCGTAAATGAGCCCGCCG
Organism: uncultured Clostridia bacterium; assembly: GCA_944382925.1. GTDB lineage: Bacteria > Bacillota > Clostridia > Peptostreptococcales > Anaerovoracaceae > Fimisoma. The sequence goes on from CALWNX010000121.1 coordinate 6,550, forward strand.
GCAAAGCTGTCTCCGCCGCCGACGCGATCAATGATATCGTTTATATCATAATGCTTGCTGACAAGAAATTCCTGCCGATTGTTCAGGCAGGCGGACCAGCCGTTCATGTCGGCGCTCCTGCTTTCGCGCAGCGTAATGGCGATTTTTTTGACATTCGGATAAGCCTCGAGCACCTTGCGGCTCAGTATTTCGTATTTATTTCTGTCTATCTCGCCTGACTCCACATCGACGTCCGCCGTAATACCAAGCGATTTTTGCACATCCTCTTCATTGGCGATGAGCACGTCGGCTTTAGCCGCCAGCCTGCACATGACCTCCGGCGCGCTCTTGCCGTATTTCCACAGATTCTTTCTGTAGTTCAGATCGCAGGAAACAGTAATGCCGCGCTGCCTGGCCTCCTCTACGCTTTCCAGCGCCAGAAGCATGAGGCTTTCGGAAATCGCCGGCGTAATGCCGGTAATATGGAACCACTCTATATCCGCAAAGGCCTTACGCCAATCTATCATTCCCGGCCCCGCCAGTGCTATGCTGCTGCCGGCGCGGTCGTAGATTACCTTGCTCGGAAGCTGATTGGCTCCGGCTTCAAGATAGTAAATGCCCATCCGCCCCGGCCCCCTGAGTATTTTGCTCGTGTCGACGTTAAAGCGTCTCAGCTCACCGATGCAGGCGTCGCCAAGCGCGTTCTGCGGCAGGACAGTAAGGAATGCAGCGTCCATGCCATAATTGGCAAGCGATACGGCGACATTAGCCTCGCCGCCGCCGAAAGTTGCTTCCAGCAGCTGGCTTTGCAGCAGCCTTTCGCCTCCCGGCGCCTTGAGTCTGAGCATAATCTCTCCAAATGTTAGCGTTTTCATAAAATGCACTCCTTTCTGGCCTCTTATTATTGTCCGTCCTGGAACAGAAACTTTAAATATACCTGCAAAACCGTCTTCAATTGCCCCAAATCTACCCATTCGTCAGCAGCATGCATGTTTCCGCCCGCGGGTCCGTAGCACACCGTCGGAATCTCAAGCTGCGGGACAAGGCAGTTGCTGTCGCACACGCCGTCACCATAGCCGGTTCGCGTGTGCTTTCCC
>CALWNX010000122.1 GCA_944382925.1 uncultured Clostridia bacterium
GGCCTTTTCGATCAGCTTGGCGTCGACGGCACAGTCGAGCACGTCGCCCTCTTTGGAAATGCCTTCACCATACATGATGTCGAACTCTGCCTGCTTGAACGGAGGCGCCACCTTGTTCTTGACAACCTTTACCTTGGTCCTGTTGCCCATGATGCTGTCGCCGACCTTGATGGTCTCGGTCTTTCTCACGTCGAGCCTCATGGAGGAATAGAATTTGAGCGCCCGGCCGCCGGTCGTAACCTCAGGGCTACCGTAAACGACGCCGACCTTCTCGCGGAGCTGGTTGATGAAGACCACGCAGGTGTTGGAGCGGTTGATGCTGCCGGTGATCTTGCGCAGAGCCTGCGACATCAGCCTGGCCTGCAGGCCGACATGAGCATCGCCCATATCCCCCTGAATTTCGGCCTTGGGTACCAGCGCGGCTACCGAGTCGATAACAATAACGTCGAGCGCGCCGCTGCGGACCAGCATGTCGCAGATCTCCAGCGCCTGTTCGCCTGTATCCGGCTGGGAAACGAGCAGATTCTCCACATCTACGCCCAGGTTCTTGGCGTAGACGGGATCAAGCGCATGTTCGGCATCGATGAAGGCCGCTCTGCCGCCCGCCTTCTGCGCCTCCGCCACAATGTGTAGCGTCAGCGTAGTCTTACCGGAGGATTCCGGTCCGAAGATCTCTATGATCCTCCCCTTGGGAACTCCGCCGATGCCGGTAGCCATATCAAGGCTGATGGAACCGGTGGAGATGGCCTCGACGTTCATCTGCGCGCCCTTCTCTCCCAGCTTCATGATCGAGCCCTTGCCGAACTGTTTCTGTATCTTAGCCAGCGCTTCTTCGAGCGCTTTATCTTTTTCGCTTTTTACTTCAGCCATTTTGTCCCTCCTGAATAGAACGCCTGTTCTTGCATATATAATACCTTAGTTTTGCGCAAAGGTCAAGCGCTTTTCGCAAAATTATTATATAACGCCGGCGGGCATTTGTCAATATTTTCCATTTAAATTTCTGCTTTCCGCGATGTTTTTCTGGCGGTTTTTTTCCGCCCGCACAGTCGCTCTTTTCAGGTTATCTCTGCGGCCTCCCTGTCAAAGCCGTCCTATTCGATGCCGAGCACCTTGTAGTCCTTGTCCTCAACGGCTTTCTTCAGCTCGTCGTCTTTCACCGGGCCGCTGAGCGTCACTTTTGCGGTGCCGGCTTCGTGGCTGACCTCCGCTCCGCTGACGCCGTCCAGCGCCTCCAGCGCTTTCTTTACCGCTGCCTCGCAGTGAGCACACATCATACCTTCGATCTTCATGTTTTTAACAGTTTCCATAGTTTGTTTCTCCTTTTCTTTCGATTTTTCTTTTTTATTTTTGATCTCATGATCCCGCGAAGGATCATAGATTTTGCAGAAATTGAGCCTGAGGGCGTTGGAAACGACGCAGAAGCTCGAAAGGCTCATGGCCGCGGCCGCGAACATCGGATTGAGCTGCCAGCCTAAAAGCGCGATGAAAACGCCGGCGGCAAGCGGAATACCGATCGTGTTATATATGAACGCCCAGAAAAGATTTTCGTGAATATTCTTTAGCGTGGCCCGGCTGAGCCTAATCGCAGCCGGCACATCGATAAGGCTGCTCTTCATCAGCACGATGTCGGCCGCGTCGATGGCTACATCAGTACCGGCGCCGATGGCGATGCCGACCTCCGCTCTGGTCAGGGCCGGCGCATCGTTGATGCCGTCTCCGACCATGGCCACGCGTCCTTCGGCCTGCAGGCGGCGGATCACGCTTTCCTTGCCGCTGGGAAGCACGCCGGCAATGACTTCGTCTACGCCGGCCTCGGCGCCGATCGCCCTGGCCGTCCTCTCGTTGTCTCCTGTGAGCATCACCACGCGAATACCCATGTTTTTCAGCTGAGTTACCGCATCGCGGCTCTCAGGCTTGATGACGTCGGCCACGGCAATCACGCCCAGAAGGCGTTTGTCAAGGGCAAAGAAAAGCGGCGTCTTGCCCTGACCGGCCAGCTCGCCAGCCGCTTCTGCAAGCTCTGGCGGCACCGCGGTCAGCTCCTGTATAAATTGAAGATTGCCGCCGGCCAGCTCGCGGCCGTCAAGGCTGCCTTTCAGTCCGTTTCCGGGCAGGGCAGCAAAATCAAGCACCTCGCGCGCCTTAAGTCCTCTGTCGGCCGCAGCCCTGATCACGGCCCCGGCCAGCGGATGCTCGCTCTTTGCTTCCAGCGCCAGGGCCAGAGAAAGCAGCTCTTCTTCGCTTACCTCCCCCGCCGTGAGAATGTCAGTCACCTGCGGCTCTCCGCGCGTGATAGTCCCGGTCTTGTCGAGCACCACGATCTGCGTCTTGCCGGCTTCTTCCAGCGAGACAGCAGTCTTGAAGAGGATGCCGTTTTTGGCTCCCATACCGTTTCCGACCATGATCGCCACCGGCGTAGCCAGGCCGAGCGCACACGGGCAGCTGATGACCAGGACGGAAATGCCGCGGGCCAGAGCAAAGCCGATTTCTTCTCCGCACAGGAGCCAGACGGCGATCGTGGCCACAGCTATTAAGATCACGACCGGCACGAACACGCCCGACACGCGGTCGGCTACCTTGGCGATCGGCGCTTTGGTCGCAGCGGCGTCGCTGACCATCCTGATGATCTGCGAAAGCGTGGTGTCCTCTCCTACGCGCGTCGCCCGGCATTTGATAAAGCCCGACTGATTGATAGTAGCCGCAGACACTGCGTCCCCTTCTTTCTTGTCCACGGGGATGCTCTCTCCTGTCAGGGCTGCTTCGTTGACGGCGCTGCTGCCTTCGATGATCACGCCGTCCACCGGAATGCTTTCACCCGGTCTGACAACGAATATGTCTTCCTTTCTGACCTGCTCCACAGGTACGCTTACTTCCTGTTCATCCCTTATCAGCACGGCAGTCTGCGGAGCCAGCTTCATCAGTCCTCTGAGAGCGTCAGTGGTGCGGCCCTTGGAACGGGCTTCCAGCATCTTGCCCACCGTAATCAAAGCCAGGATCATGGCGGCGGATTCAAAATAGAACTCGTGCATATAGCTCATGACGGCCTCGTGCTCGCCTTTAAGCTGCGCCTCGGACATGGCAAAAAGCATGACCGTGCTGTAGACGAAGGCCGCCGCCGAGCCCAGCGCTACGAGAGTGTCCATATTGGGCGCGCGGTGCCAGAGGCTGCGAAAGCCGCTGATGAAAAATTTCTGATTGATTACCATTACAATGGCAGAAAGCAGCAGCTGCAAAAGGCCCATGGCGACATGGTTGGCGGCGAAAATTTCCGGCGCCGGCCAGCCCCACATGGAAACTCCCATGGAGAAATACATCAGCACCAGCACAAAGGCCAGCGAGGCAAACAGCCTGCGTTTAAGAGCAGGCGTTTCCCGGTCCAAAAGCATCTCTTCTTCTGCCGCATGAGAGCTCTCCCCTGCGGACGTTTTGGCGCTTCCCTTTAGAGAGGCGCCATAGCCTGCCTCTTCTACTGCCCTGATGATGGCTTCAGGCGCAGCGCTTCCTTCTACGCCCATTGAGTTTGTCAGCAGGCTCACAGAGCAGGAGGAAACGCCTTCAACCTTGGAAACAGCTTTTTCTACGCGCGCACTGCAGGCTGCGCAGCTCATACCGGTTACGTTATATTGTTCCAATCTCTTCACCTCTGTCATACACGTGCTGATCGTCGTTATTTCATCAGCTTGTGCAGGATATATAAAAGCTCGTCGATCACTTCGTCGTGGCCGCTTCTGATGTCTCTGGCCACGCAGCCCCTGATATGGCTGGCAAGCAGCTCTCTGTTGAAAGCATCAAAGGCGGCGCTGGCTGCGGCGGACTGCATTAGAATGTCCGTACAGTAAGCGTCAGTTTCAACCATGCTCCTGATGCCCCTGAGCTGTCCTTCTATGCGGCTGAGGCGATGGCAGAGCTTCTTCTTTTCTTCTTCTGATCTGGCGGTCATCTTGTGACAACACATATTATTTTCTTTTGTATCGCTCATTTATGCGTCCTCCTGACATAATGAAAGATACCCCCAGGGGGTATCTTTATTATATTGCCCTTATCTATTTTTGTCAACACTGCCCGGCGGAAAAAATTTTGCAGCGAAGTTTGTCACCCGCTGATGCGCTTATATATCTGCCACAGCATGTTCAGCACGGCGTAATTTCTGTTCCAGCGCCGGCTGACGTTGCGGTTTTGCACCTTGACAGCCTCCGTCTTTCCGCGATATGAGATACCGATATAAACGAGGCCGACCGGCTTCTCTGCGCTGCCGCCGTCTGGACCGGCCACGCCGGTCACAGAAATACAGATGTCTGAGCCCGTCTTTTTCTGCAGTCCTTCTGCCATCTCACAGGCAGTTTCAGCACTGACGGCGCCGAAGCGTTCAAGCGTTGCCGCCGACACGCCCAGCTCTTCCATCTTGGCCCTGTTGCTGTAGGTGACCAGGCCGCGCTCAAAGACGGCTGAAATGCCCGGAATATCGACGAGCGCGCCGGCAAACAGGCCGCCCGTGCACGATTCCGCGCAGGAAATAGTAAGATGTTTTTCGATCAGCAGCCTGCCGACCACCTCGATCAGCTCTTCGTCATCACAGCTGTAGACGAATTCACCGATGATGTCAAGGACCTTAGCCTCCATGTCCGCCACCGCCGCCTTGGCTTCGGCCAGCGTCGGACGCTTGGAAGCGATGCGCAGGCTGCACTCGCCTTCCTTGGCGTAAGTGGCGATCGTCGGATCCGTCTGCTTGTCGATCAGAGGAAGCAGCATGGTCTCCATCTTCGATTCGCCCAGGGCAAAGGCGCGCAGAATGCGGTAGTATATGGCGCTGTCCTGCATTTTCTCAAGCCGCGGCCTCAGCTGCTTGTTGAACATGTTGGTCATCTCCCGCGGCGGGCCCGGCATGGCGGCGATGATCTTGCCGTCCTTTTCCAGCCAGAAGCCGGGAGCCGTACCCTGATCGTTTGGCAGCGGCACCGCCGTAGAAGGCATGTCGGCCTGTTTGAGGTTGTTTTCCGTCATGTGACGGCCCAGCCTGTCATAATATTTCATCAGCTCCTCATAGCACTGCTGGTTGCGCACGATCCTGTCGCCCATGGCCTTGGCGATGACCTCCTTGGTCAGATCGTCCTGCGTCGGCCCCAGGCCGCCGGTCGTGATGACCATGTCGCAGTCGTGAAAAGCAAAATGTATCAGTTCCTCAAGCCGCCCCGGGTTGTCGCCGACGCTGTAATGATACATCACGTCGATGCCCAGATCATTGAGCTGCTGCGAAAGCCAGGCGGCGTTAGTGTTGACGATCTGGCCGAAGAGTATTTCCGTGCCGACTGTCAGTATAGCTGTCCTCATGTCTTGCGTCACTTCCTTACTTAAGAGAAAAAACCTGTCTGTTCTGCCATACGTATTCCACGCCGGAATACACGGTCATGATCAACGCCGCCCAGAGGAAGGCCTGCGCCAGATACCACAGAGCAGATGAAAGCGGGAACGCCGGCACCAGCAGCAAAAGGCAGACAGCGATCATCTGCAGCACGGTCTTGACTTTTCCGCTCATACCGGCTGCGATCACCATACCTTCTGAAGCGGCCACCGTCCTCATGCCGGCCACCGTGAATTCTCTGGCCAGGATCACGATCAGCATCCAGGCCGGTACCAGATACGGGATCATGAGGCAGAGAGCCGAATATACCAGCACCTTATCGGCCAGCGGATCCATGATCTTGCCGAAGTTGGTCACCAGACCATGCTTGCGGGCGATCTGTCCGTCCAGCATATCCGTAAACGAGGCGGCCACGAACAGTACGAAGGCGGCCAGATACCAGTCCAGATAATAGGCGGCGATGAAAAAAGGCACCGCGATCACGCGAGCGATGGTTAACTTGTTAGGCAGATTCATTTCTATACCTCCTTGCCTGTCAGATCATAATCAAAAGCATCTTCTATCAGGACGTTTACGATCATCCCCGGCGTCAGCGTGCGCGCGGAGGTGAAGATCACGGCGTCGTCGATTTCGGGCGCGTCGTAGCGCGTGCGGCCGATATAGCTGCCGTCCTCGTCCTCTTCTTCGACCAGCACCTCAAGCGTCTGGCCGATCTTTTCTCTGTTTATTTGCAGAGATATATCAAGCTGCCGGCGCATGATCATCTCAGCGCGCTGTTCTTTAAGCTCCTGCGCTATCTGCTGCGGCATGCAGCCGGCCGGCGTATTTTCTTCCTGCGAATAGGCAAAGACACCCAGGCGGGCAAACCTCATCTCCTCGACAAAGTCGAGCAGCTCGGCAAAGGCCTCTTCGCTCTCGCCGGGAAAGCCGGTGATGAGCGTAGTCCTGATGTGTATATCGGGAATCGCCGCTTTGAGGCGGGCGATCGTCTCTCTGATCGAAGCTGCGCTTGAACGGCGCCGCATGGCCTTAAGCACGCGGTCGCAAGCGTGCTGGATCGGAATATCGATATAATGGCAGATCTTCTCCTCGCCGGCCATCACTTCGATCAATTCGTCAGTGATTCTGTCCTCGTAGCAGTACATGAGCCTGATCCACCGGATCCCCTCGATGCGGCAGAGGTCACGCAGAAGCTCAGGCAGCGCCAGGCGGCCATACAGATCCCGGCCGTAGAGCGTGACGTCCTGAGCGATCAGAATCAGCTCGCGGCAACCTCTCTCGGCCAAAAGCCGCGCTTCGCTGATGACATCCTCGCGCCTCTTGCTGCGAAAATGCCCCCTGATGTCAGGAATCACGCAGTATGCGCACCTGTTGTCGCAGCCCTCGGCGATCTTGAGCGTCGCCGAATACGGGTTGTCCGCCAGCTTCCGCGGCAGCAGGCGCAGCTCCTTTTCCGGGCAGCCCCTGACCTGGTTTCGTTCGTTCTCCCCCTGCTCTGTAAGCCCGGCCAGGATCTGCGGCAGACGCTGATAATCGTTGACGCCGATGAAGCAGTCGACCTCCGGCATTTCCGCGGCCAGCTCGGCGCTGTAACGCTGCGAAAGGCAGCCGGCCATCACCAGCCTGCGCTCGCCCTTGAGCTCTGCCAGCTCAAAGATGCGCTCGATCGATTCCTTCTTGGCGTCGTTGATAAAGCCGCAGGTATTGAGGATGATCACTGCCGCCTCCTCCGCCGTTTCAGCGATTTCGATGCCGGCCTGCTCCATGATGCCGCAGGCGACCTGGGTGTCGTTAAAATTTTTCGGACAGCCCAGCGTCTCCATGTATACCTTCATAGTTTATCCTTCCTCGTTATTTTCGCTCATCATCAGTTCATACTCCTCCTCGGTGATCAGAACCTGACGCGGGCGCGAGCCGTCCTGCGCGCTGACTATGCCTCTGGCCTCCATCATATCGACGATGCGGGCCGCTCTGTTATAGCCGATGCGGAAGCGCCGCTGCAGCATGGAAACAGAAGCCTGACCGCTGCGTACCACCAGCTCGATAGCTTCCGGCAGCAGCTCGTCGGTATCCTCGTCAGCGCCGCCTGTGTCCACTCTTTCGATTCTCGTCAGCACATCCTGATCGTAAGAAGCATCCTTGACCTGATCCTTGACGAAATCGATCACCTTGTTGACTTCGCTGTCAGAAATAAAGGTTCCCTGTACTCTGACGGGCTTTCCCATCCCCATCGGATTGAAGAGCATGTCTCCCTTGCCGACGAGCTTTTCCGCTCCTTGCATGTCGAGAATGGTGCGCGAATCCACCTGCGAAGAAACGGCAAAGGCGATACGCGAGGGGATATTGGCCTTGATAACGCCGGTGATGACGTCTACGGAAGGTCTCTGCGTCGCCACGATCAGGTGCATGCCGGCCGCTCTGGCCATCTGCGCCAGACGGCAGATGGACTCTTCGATCTGCGAAGGAGCGGCCATCATCAGATCAGCCAGCTCGTCGATGATGATCACCACCTGCGGCAGCACCTTGTCGTGCTCCTCGTTGGCGGTAACCGATTCGTTATATGCCTCCAGGTCCCTGACGCCTTCCTCTGCGAATTTCTTATATCTGTCCGTCATCTCCGCAACCGCCCAGTTGAGGGCCGCCGCGGCCTTGGACGGATCGGTGACCACCGGGATCATCAGGTGCGGAACGCCGTTGTAATTGCCGAGTTCCACCACCTTGGGATCGACGAGAATCAGCTTGACTTCATCGGGCCTTGCCTTGTAAAGCAGGCTGACGATGATGCTGTTGATGCAGACTGATTTTCCCGAGCCGGTGGAACCGGCGATCAGCAGGTGCGGCATTGATTTGAGGTCGGCCACGATCGGTTTTCCGCTTATATCCTTGCCAACGGCAAAGGTGATCTTGGACTTGCTGTCGCGGAATTCCTGCGAATCGATGACGTCCCTGATATGTACCATCGTCACGGTGTCGTTTTCCACCTCGATGCCGACGGCGGCCTTGCCCGGTATCGGCGCCTCGATCCTGATGCTCTTGGCCTCGAGGTTTAAGGCGATGTCGTCGGCCAGGCGCACGATGCTGTTGACCTTGACGCCCACCGCCGGCTGGATTTCATATCTTGTCACCGTCGGTCCCTGCGTCACCTGCACCACCCGCGCATCGACGTGGAAATTGCTCAGCGTTTCTTCGAGCTTCTGCGCTTTCTCCGCCAGCAGCCTCTCGTTAGTCCTGGCCCCGCCCCTGCTTTTCTGGAGCAGACTGAGCGGCGGCATCCTGTATTCCGGCGCCACGAAGGCATCGTTGATTTCCTCGGCGGAAAGCATGGCCTCGCGCGCTTCTTTCTTGGAAATAGTCTTCGGCTTCTCGGCCGCCGGCTGCGCTTCGGCGTCAGTTTTAGGTTCGCCGGTGATGCCGTAGCCATGTCCGTAATCCTCTTTTTCTTCCAGGCCGAAGGTGCCCGACGGCCTGCTGCCGCCGAAGAGGCTCTCGTCCTTCATATATTTGAGCACATTGCTGTTGCTCTTTGCTGTCCTTTCTGCCGGCTCAGGCGTTTCCTCATGCGCGTTGCCGTCGACGATCTTTACCTCCCGGCGGCGCAGGGCAGAAGTTTTTTCCTTTCCGGGCAGATCGTCCATGCGCATCTGCTCGCTGTATTCCTGCTTTTGCGCAGGTTGCTCTGTCTCTTCCTCCTGATCTTTGTCGAGGAAAGCATTCTCTCTGATCAGACGCTTCTCCTCGCGCTTTTCGCTCAGACGGCGCAGAAAACGGGAAACAGGCGTGTTGCCGATCAGAAGCAGGCAGATCGCCGAAACCACGATAGTAAAGATCCAGCAGCCGGCCACGCCCAGCCATTTGATCAGCAGCGAGGAAAGCAGCATGCCGAAAAAGCCGCCGCTTTCAAGCGTCACGCCGCTGGTATAAAAGCCCTTGATTGCCGCCCAGGAAAGGCTGATGCTCTCCGCCTCAATAAATCTGACGGAATTCATCGTCGCCAGCATCCACAAAAGCAAAAGCGCCAGCAGCGCAGTTTTGACGGAGATCGAGGCCGTCTGCCGGGCAAAGAGCAGCACGCCGAAGAGGATCAGATAAAACGGCAGCACGTACGCCATAAAGCCCAGCAGGCCCTTGAGACCGCTGCCGATCACCTCACCGAACTGGCCCGCACCGCCTGTGAGCGTGGCGATGATGAGAAAGATCCCCAGCGCAATAGCGATGATGGCCCAGATCTCGTCCACCACCCTCCTGTCCGCCTTCTTTTTAGCCTGAATCTCCATGGCCTTGGCTCTGGCCTTGGAATCCTGCGGCGCGGCAGTTTTTTTGTTTTTCGATCCGGGCGGTCGGCCCGGTCCTCTCTTTTTTTCTGCCATAGCTCATCCTTATCCGTGCCGGCGCATCTGTCCTAGGCAAAGATGCCGTAGAGAACCACCGCTGCGCCCAGCACCCAAACGTAATACGAAAAATAGCTGAGTTTTTTATTGGAAACTATCTTGATCATGGTCTTGATTGCCACCAGGCCGGAAACTGCCGCCACCGCCATACCAACCAGAATCGGTCCCATCTGCGCCATATCTACGCCGGAAGCAAAGGCCTCAGGCGCTTCCATCACGGCCGAGCCGAGGATGGAAGGAATGGAAAGCAGGAACACGAATTTAACGGCAAAGCGACGGTCGAGGTTGCACAGGAGGCTGCCGAACAGGGTCGAGCCGGATCTGGAAATGCCCGGCGTGATGGCGATGCCCTGCACGAAGCCGATGAAGAGCGCGTTGCGATAATTCATCTGCTCGATTCCCCTGTTGGCATGGCCGATGCGTTCGGCGATCACGAGCATAAAGCCGGTGATAATCAGGCCGACGCCGATCGGAATCACCGAGTTATAGAGGCTGTTGAAGAAATCGTTGAAGCAGATGCCCATGATGCCCGTCGGAATCGTGCCCACGATGATCATCACGCCCAGCTTGCGCACCGGCCTTTCCTGGAGCCTGAGCCCCCTGCCCGTGCAAAGATCCCTGATCGTCAGGCCGAGCTCGATGATGAGCTCCCAGATATCACGCCAGTAGACGATGAAAACCGAGATCAGCGTGCCCACGTGCAGCAGAACGGCAAACACCAGCACCTTGTCTTCCTCGATGCCGAAAAACTGCTGCAAAAGAGCTAGATGTCCCGAGCTGCTGATCGGCAGAAATTCCGCCAGGCCCTGCACCAGGCCCAGTATCACTGATTCAAGATAAGTCATAATCTCTTCTCCTTACTTTACTTTTTCTCAATATATCCCTTGGCTGTCAGCGTTTCCGCGCAGAGAACCGCGCCCCCGGCCGCGCCTCTGATCGTATTATGCGAAAGTCCGACAAATTTATAATCGTAGATGGTATCCTCGCGCAGGCGGCCGATGGAAATGCCCATGCCCTTGTCGCGGTCGACGTCTGCCTTGACCTGCGGCCGGTCATCCTCGTCAAAGTATTTGATGAACTGAGCCGGCGCCAGCGGCAGACCGGCCTCCTGCGGAAAGCCTCTGTAGCTTTCGAGGGCGGCGATCAGCTCCTCTTTGGCCGGGTGCTTTCTGAATTTGACGAAGACGGCGGCAGTGTGGCCGTTGAGCACCGGCACGCGCAGGCACTGGCAGGAAATCTTCGGCCCCGCTGCCTTTACGATCTGGCCGCCTTCCTGATCGACATGGCCCCAGATCTTCAGCGGCTCCTGCTCGCTCTTTTCTTCCTCTCCGCCGATATATGGAATTACGTTTTCCACCATTTCAGGCCA
>CALWNX010000123.1 GCA_944382925.1 uncultured Clostridia bacterium
TCCTGCTTTTGGAATTGGACACTTTAATTGTAGCTGAGTTTGTGATAATGCTCAATTTTTTTTGCACTAAAAAATGCTGAGATAGCTGAAAATTTTTTTCAGCCACCCCAACATTTATTATAGAGCCCTTTTTGCGATGCTGAAGCTAAAACAGGCAACGCAAGAACCAAAGCAAAGCTAATCCCGGCCAGTGGGACATTATGCCCGCGTGTTGTAACGAGGGGCCGGTAAAAACAGCCGATGTTGTATTTTAGTTTGAAAACCGCAATAGTTACAACATTTTGGTTGTAATTAAGGCAGGAATTTGTAATTATTACAACATTGCGGTCAACACGCTCTTTAAAACGACCCGAGCGACGCCAAATTGTTGTAGTTTTTTTGTTCCCGGTGAAAAAAATACAACATTTGACATCAGGCTACAGGACTATCGCGCCTGCGCATGCCGCCTGCGCCTGCGGGCGCAGGCGGCGGACGCGGGCCGCTTCCACAAAATGCAAACCCCGGCTTTTTGGTTAACAAAAATTTTACTTGACGGACCGGCGTCCTACGTGCTATACTGCCCTTGGATGACAAGAAAAGTTGTCAAAATGTTAAGAAGAGTTGTCAAAAAAGCTGCGGGGGGGGTGCTACCTCTCCGCCATAGAGAGGAGCAGCGATAGCGATGCCTTTGAAAAACAGGCTCAAGGAGTATCGGGCTAGGATAAATGTCAATCAATCCGATTTCGGCAACATGGTCGGTGTTTCCCGCCAGACCATCAGCCAGATCGAGAGAGGGGACTATTCGCCTTCTGTAACGCTGGCGCTCAAGATCGCCCAAGCCTTGGACGCAAAAGTAGAAGACATTTTTATCTATGAGGAGGACGCCAAAAATGAACAGCGATAAATACAGCGTGGCAGAGAGCAGCGCGGCAGACAGCTGCGGCGAGAGAAGCAAAAGAGAAAACAGAAAAGCGCTCAGGATCTTCATCCCTGTTATGATAGCCGCCGCCCTGGTAGGCGGCCTGATCGGCGGATTTTCCTCGACGGGCACTGCGGCCGGGCTGGCAGACAGCATTGCCTCGTATCTTGACCGCGCCGCTTACCTGCTGTCGCCGTATCTGGTGATGGCCTCGGTCATCGTCGGCATCGTCGGCGGGTGTCTTTGCTACCGCAGCGCCAGGAGGCTCTTTGCAGAAAGCGAGGCGCTGACAGACGAAGACGCGCAGTACGAAGCCTTCGGACGGGCTGACGACCGCATTTCGCAGGGTATGGTGCTGCTGGGCATCAGCGATGTGGTGGGACTGATCTTCTTCGCCGCCATGATTTCCTACCTGAGAGATTACATCGAGATCCTGCCGGTGCTTTACACGGTGACGATAGTCGTGTTCATAGCAGGCAGTTTTATACGCCTCAAACAGCAGCAGCTGATGGTGGACTTCGTCAAGAAGATGAACCCGCAGAAGCAAGGCAGCATCTACGACCTCAAATTCCAGAAGAAATGGGAAGAAAGCTGCGACGAAATGGAAAAGATGGTCATCTACAAGGCTTCCTACAAAGCCTATCAGACGGCCATGAAGTCCTGCGCGACGGTCTTCCTGATCGTGATGATGCTGAGCTTCTTCTTCGACTACGGGCCGCTGCCGGCCGTAGCCACCGGCGTCATCTGGCTGGTCACCGCCATCTCGTATTTCCGAGAAGCGCAGAAGCTGGGCAGAGAGAAAATAAATAATCAATAATATATAAAAAGGGGAAACAAGATGAGCTTAGTAGTAAGAAATTTAAGAAAATCATACGGCGAAAAGGTCGTAGTCGACAACCTGAGCTTTGAGATGGAAAAACCGGGCGTCTACGCTCTTCTGGGCACCAACGGCGCCGGCAAGACCACCTCGATCAGGATGATGCTCAACATGCTGGCCAGAGACGGCGGCGAAGTGCTGTGGAACGGACAGCCGCTCAGCACCGACAACTGCAACGTCGGCTATCTGGCCGAGGAAAGAGGCCTCTATCCCAAATATTCGCTGATGGATCAGCTCCTGTATTTTGCCGAGCTGCGCGGTGTTTCGCGCGAGGAAGCGAAAAAACGCATCAGGTACTGGGCGCACAGGCTGGAGGCCGAGGAATACCTCTATCCGCAGGAGCAGGCCGGCGAGCAGGCGCAGACGCTTGAGAAGAAAAAGAAAGCCCGTCCGGCACGGCGCAGGAAGGCCAAGGCCAAGCTGGCAGATCAGCTTTCCAAGGGCAACCAGCAGAAGATCCAGTTCATGATCGCCCTCATCTCTGACCCGGAGCTGATCATCCTGGACGAGCCGCTTTCGGGCCTCGACCCGGTCAACACCGATCTTTTCAAGAGCATTATCAGGGAGCAGATCGCGGCCGGCAAGTATCTGATCATGTCCAGCCACCAGATGGCGACCGTGGAAGAATTCTGCACCGACATCACGATCATGAACCGGTCAAAGACGGTGTTGCAGGGCAATCTCAACGACATCAAGAAAAGCTACGGCCGCGTGAACCTTCATCTGAAAACCGAACAGGACGCCCGCAGCCTGATCGAGGCCAGTGGCGCCGTGATCATCACGGAAAAGGAAAGGGAATACCAGATCAGGGTCAGCGGCGAGGAGCAGGCCAACGCTATGCTGGCGTCGCTGATACAAAACGGCGTTACGGTCGTGACCTTCGACCTCAGAGAGCCGTCGCTGCACGAGATATTCGTAGAAAAAGTGGGTGAAGAGCATGAATAAGGGGATCGGCAAGGTATACAAATTTTCGCTCGCCCAGCTCTTTAAAAGCAGGGCGAACGTCGCGACGTTTGCGATCTTTATCATCGTCGCCATCGCTTCGGTGCCGCTGATGTGCGTATTCATGGATCCGGGGCAGGAAGCTGATACGGCACTCTTCAGCTCTGAGGTCATGAGCATGAGCGACTATCTTGCGCGCGACGAGGTGAGCTACGACGCCCGCTATGCCGTGCAGTACGGTTATTCGATCGCCGTGATGATCGTCTGCCTCTTTTCCTGCACCTATATAGTGCGGGCGATCGTGGAAGAAAAATCCTCCAAGCTGGTCGAAACGCTGATGGTCAGCGTCAGCTCATCGGCGCTGATCCTGGGCAAGATCCTGTCCGTGATGACCTTCATCTTCGCCATGGTAGCCCTGC
>CALWNX010000124.1 GCA_944382925.1 uncultured Clostridia bacterium
GCCGTTCATCTCGGCGATCAGGCTGGCGGCCTCGCGCCTGATGATTTCCTTTTTCAGCAGATGCAGCTGCGTGCGCGCCAGGCGGTTCTTTTCCTGCTGGGAAGCGTATTTGGCCAGCACGTCCTCGTGCCCGGCCGAGAGCGCCTCGGAGAGCTGCGTGAGCGTATCGAAACGCCGCTCATAGTCGAGCAGGGCGCGCTTTCCGGCCTCGAAGTAGATGCGGAACATACCCTTGTTGCTCTCGACCTTGTAGATCTTGATCATGCCCACCTGGCCGGCGCTGGCCGGATGCGTGCCGCAGCAGGCCACGCAGTCAGAAGGATTGTCGGGCGAGCCGACGCAGACGATGGTTATATCCTCGTCGAGCGCGAGCTTTTTACGCAGGGGCAGCTCTTCCGCCTCCTCGCGGCGGTCAAAGTGGCGGCTCGTGACCGGCAGGTTCTGCCAGATGGCTTCGTTGGCCAAAAGTTCGGCTCGGAGCGCCATTTCCCAGGTGATTTCGCTAAAAGCCGGGTCTTCCTCCAGACTGATGTCGATGGTCATGTAGTTGTCACCCATGTGAAAACCGCGGTTGACGCCGCCGAACTCGCGGTGGAAGATGCCGCTGAGGATGTGCTCGCCGCAGTGGCGCTGCATGTTGTCAAAGCGGCGCTCCCAGTCAAGGGCAAGCGCGACCGTCTGTCCGGGCGCAAGCGGCTCTTCTGCGCCGGCAAGCACGTGGTAGATTTCGTCCTCGTGCTGGTAGACCTCAAGCACCTCCCGGCCTGCGATCGTACCAAGATCGCAGCTCTGGCCGCCGCCGGTAGGGAAAAATATCGTGCGGTCGAGCGTCACCAGCAGCCGTCCGCTTTGCCCGGCTGTCGCTGCAGTCACGACCGCCTCAGCCTCCTTCATGTACACATCTTCCTTAAAAAGCCGTCTCGTCTTCATGTTTTCTCTCCTTTAAAGATCTTCCTTAAGTATACCACAAAACGGCGCACAGGGGATACAGATACGCCACAAAACAGCGCGCAGGGGAGAAAAAAATGGCTTGCGCCGGTAAGGCGGCGATGATAAGGCGGGCGGAACTCACATATATTGGTATTCCGGAGGTGCGATACAATGAAAGCAGAAATCAAAAAGGCCGCGGCAGCAACGGCGGTTTTTACATGCAGTCTTGTCTTCTGTCTGCTCGTGCTCATGCAGGGCGGCGGCGCAGATAAAAATACGGCGCTGACGGCGGCGGAAGAGCAGGCGCGCCCGGTGCTGGTGATCGATGCCGGTCACGGCGGACAGGACGGCGGAGCAGCGGCAGCGGACGGCACGCCGGAAAAGGACATAAATTTGGCTATTGTCCTGAAGCTCAAGGAAATCGCCGCTCAGTACCCGGTCGACGTCGTCATGACCAGAGAAGAAGACGTCAGCCTGCACACGGACGAAGAGGCGGCCGTCAGGACGCAGAAGCGGCAGGACCTGCTAAGGCGCAAGGAAATCATCGCTGCGTCGGACGCGGAGCTGGCAGTTTCCATCCATCTCAACAGCTTTCCTGAGGACAAAAGCGTCTATGGCGCTCAGGTGTTCTTTCCCCGCGATGAGCTTGTAAGAACAGAAGGACGAACATACGAACACAGCGCTCAGGAATATGCCGAAAGCATCCAGAAATCCCTTGAAATGAACATCGAAGACGGACGCGAAAGAAGCGTGGCCTCCAAGGGAGATGTGCTTTTGCTCACCGAACCGGTCTGCCCGATCGTACTGGTGGAGGGAGGGTTTCTTTCCAACGAGCAGGAATGTCAAAAGTTAAAAACAGGTGAATATCAAGAGAAACTGGCGCTTGCCATCTGGGAAGGAATCAACGAATTGTGGGGGCTTAAAAAGTCCGCCCCGGTGCCGGTTGTAGAGAGTGCGAACAAAAGGGCGTAAATGCAAAAAAAAGACAGCAAAAATCTGTGGATAACTTCCTCTTGACAAATTGGAGACAAGGCTATACACATTGAAATTAATGGGTTAAGAGCTGATCGGGTTATCCACAGGCGTCTATGGATAAAATTGTATACGATTTGCGCTTAGCCTGTGGATAAAGGGATGGAAGATTGAAAAATAAAGCTCTTCGTCATGTTGAGAAATGTTTGCTTTTTAGAGAACAACGGTTGACATAAAACGACAAGATGATAAAATTAATTAAAAGAAAAAATTTTTATAAAACAAGATCATGAGGAGGGGGATACTATGCTTACTTATCCATTCAGCCAAAGCTACGGTTATTATTACAGCATCAATCTTGAAGCCGTGGGCGTTGCCATTCTGGTGGCGATGATCCTGGCCGTCGTATTTTACTTTACGTTCCTGGACAAGAAGAACGAAGGTAAGTTCAAAGGATTTGCGGCCAAGGTCTACAACTTTTTCAACTTCAACAAATTCTATGTCGAGGATGTGCTCAGACTTATATATGTGATAAGCGTGGCTTTGCTTCTGGTGGTGAGTCTGGCTGTGATTTTCAGCGCTTCCTTTATCGGCGGCCTGCTGCTTTTAGTGCTCGGCAACGTGGCCATGCGCATCGGTTATGAGCTGATTATGATGTTCATCATCCTCTGCCGCAAGACGGTCTCCGTCGACAAGAGGCTGGAAAAGATCAGCAAGTTCTACAGCGACGATTTCGACGAGGGCGCCTGTGCGGAAGCCTCTGCTGACGAAGGCTGCGCCGGCTGCTGCGGCTGCGAGACTGCCGGGGAAGACGCTGCCGGCGAGGCGGACGAAAGCGGCGAGGCGGACGGTGCCTGCGAGGCGGACGGTGCCTGCGACGATAAGGACATCAACGCCTCTGACAGATAAAAGCGCAGGGGCTGTGCATTGGTAGCCGTCAGCGGCTCTCAGGAGGCCGTCAGCGGCCGTCGTCGGGATCAAGGGGTTCGAGC
The DNA here is from genome assembly GCA_944382925.1 of uncultured Clostridia bacterium. GTDB lineage: Bacteria > Bacillota > Clostridia > Peptostreptococcales > Anaerovoracaceae > Fimisoma. The sequence goes on from CALWNX010000124.1 coordinate 2,895, forward strand.
GAGATAGCCTCGACAAAGTCCTCAAAATCATCAAAGCCGCTGTGGATGAATTCCAGCAGTACCGGCTCTTTGAATTCATACTTGGAAACAGGCACTACATAATCGTCCATGTAGGACTCTTCGAGGTCTTTTTCCAGAGCCTTGATGCCGTCGAGGCTGTAGGAAGCCAGGATCAGCTGACCGGCATCGAGCACATAATAAATGCCCAGCACGTCGTCGTTAAGCAAATAGATCGGTTTTTTGACGTGATCGTTGTTATCGCGGAAGATCATAAAGAGCTCGCCGCCCTCGTGCTCGGTGAGCATGGAGCGGGCTGCCAGCGCGGTAGAATCCTTAGTGAACTCCGGCGCATACGAGACAAGATCCATGACGGTGATAAATTCGCTGCGGCGCGTCATCATTGAAGCTTCCGCCGCCGAGAGGCGAAAGAGCGAAAGCTTCTCGTATTTGACTACGCGCAGGTGCTCAAGAGACACCTGCGTGACGGCCAGATAATATTTGCCGCCGAATTCCAGCAGCGATTCGCACATATACGATTTAAGAGTCTGGAAGGTCGCAAAGTCGCGCACCTTGCCGGGCTCTTTGCCTGTCTGACGGTATTGAGTGTTGGCGCCGCTGACGGCGTCCTGGTATTCTTCGATCGTATTCTTCAGCAGCGTAGCCGCCTTGAGATCAGGAAACAGATTGGTGCGCACGTAGCCCTTGGTGAGAAACTTGGCCGCCTCGAAGTCACGCCCAAAGCAACGCATGAGGAAATACGTGATCACCTGGTTGGGCGAATCCAGGAGCGGGCACTGCTTGCACATTAGAATATTCAGTTCTTCGTCGCTAAGCGTCACGGCCGGCGAGAGCATGAAGCCGTATTCCTCCTGCCCTTTTGGCAGGGAAAGCGAGCGCTCCCGGTTGAAAGAGGCGTAGCTCTGCAGGATGTAGCGGGCTTCCTTTTCAGTGATGGAAACCTGCTCGCCGCCCAGTCCCCCGGCCAGCTCGTTTTCTGCCTTGACGACGCGGCGGTAGTCGACCGGCGAGTTGCCGCCGAGGAGGCTCGAATATGTTTCGAAGCCGTTTTCCTCCGCGTCGAAGTAGAAAAACTGGTAGAGATCTGTCATCTGCGAATTTTCCGGCAGATACCAGTGCACGGTCATGCTGATTACGCCCATCAGGCGCGTGTTGGTCACGGAAGCGCCGACAAATTCGCGCGCACCACCGCTGGCTGACTCGTTCAGCCCGCCCTTGATGAGATTGAAGTTGTGTCTGTTTTCTGCTGTCAAAAAAATACCTCTCTGCTGTTTTTTCACTGCCGCCGCTGCGACGATGTTCGTTCTATAAATTAGTATACATTATTTCGCGAAAAAAACAACTGATGATTGACTTTGCCGGCAAAAGGGTATATTATCTTTGAGGAAGAAAGCTTCCGCTAAAAACAAAAATCCTTATTAAGAGAGGCTGAGGGAATAGGCCCGAAGACGCCCGGCAACCTAGGTGCAGGCTGGCCAAGCCGCATAAAAGGTGCTAAATCCTACAGAACCGTTAAGATTCTGAAAGATGAGGACGATAAACATTTGACGCATGACCTCTCTTTTGGAAGAGAGGTTTTTTCTTAGGCAGATAAAGCAGATAAGAAGGAGGAACTGCAAGATGAAGAGATTATTTACATCCGAATCCGTTACCGAGGGGCATCCGGACAAGGTCTGCGACCAGATTTCCGATGCGATCCTGGACGCGATCCTGGAAAAAGACCCTTACGGCCGCGTGGCGGCTGAAACGACGACCACCACAGGCTACGCCATGGTCATGGGAGAAATCAGCACCAGCTGCTATGTCGATATTCCCAAGCTGGTCAGACAGGTGATTCTCGATATCGGCTACGACAGGAGCGACTACGGCTTTGACGGCAACACCTGCGCGGTGCTTTCAGCCATCGACGAGCAGTCCGGCGATATCGCCATGGGCGTCGACAAGGCGCTGGAAGCTAAAGAAGGCGAGAAGGACCAGCTCGACGCTATCGGCGCCGGCGACCAGGGTCTGATGTTTGGCTATGCCTGCAACGAAACGCCTGAGCTGATGCCGCTGCCGATCGCGCTGGCACACAAGTTGGCCAGACGGCTGGCCGAAGTGAGCAAGGACGGCACGCTCAAGTATCTGCGTCCGGACGGCAAGACACAGGTGACGGTCGAATACGATGACGACAAGGTCGTGCGGATCGACACCGTGCTCGTTTCTACTCAGCACGATCCTGACGTTACGCAGGAGCAGATCAGAAAGGACATGATCGAGCATGTGATCAAGCCGATCGTGCCGGCCGCGCTGCTCGATGATAAGACCAAATATTATGTCAATCCGACCGGCCGCTTCGTCATCGGCGGACCGCACGGTGATTCGGGGCTCACGGGGCGTAAGATCATCGTCGACAGCTACGGCGGTTATGCCCGCCACGGCGGCGGCGCTTTTTCGGGCAAGGACCCGACAAAGGTGGACCGCAGCGCTTCCTACGCGGCCAGATATGCGGCCAAGAACGTGGTGGCTGCCGGCCTGGCTGACAGGTGCGAGATCCAGCTGGCTTATGCGATCGGCGTGGCCAGGCCGGTATCGGTCATGATCGACACCTTCGGCACCGGCAAGCTCAGCGACGAGAAGATCGCCGCGCTGGTGGAAAAGAATTTCGACCTGCGTCCGGCGGCGATCATCCGCGACCTCGATCTCAGACGGCCGATCTACCGGCAGGTAGCGGCTTACGGCCACTTCGGCCGCACGGACATCGACTTGCCGTGGGAGCACACCGACAAGGCGCAGACGCTGCGCGAGCAGGCCGGGCTGTAGCAGGCTCGCCGGCGGGAGGACGAAAAATTTTTCTCTCCTGGCTTGAAACATGGCATCTGCGAAAAGAGCGGACAAGGTTTTTTTCTTCGCTGTCGCGGAAACAGGGGCTCTGAGAAAAACCATCACTCACATCGTGGTAAACTGCCGCCCGCAAGGCCGAAAAAATGCCTCGGACAAGTACAGAAACAGTTAATATGGAAAAAGACTCCGCGGCGAGCAATGCTCGCCGCGGAGTCTTTTTCTTGCAAGCAGCTTTTGAGCCAGCCGGCGAAAAAATTCTTGTCCGCTGTTTTCTTGCCAAGGTGAATTTACGAGGCAAGAGAACAAAACCTTGTCCTGCGTGTCTCATTTCGCGCGCCGAGCGCCCTTAATTTCCGCATCCTGCGCCCGTCTCGCTTTCTGCGCCGCCTCGCTTCCCGCTTCCCGCCGCTTCCTGCGCCCGCCCGTTTGCTGAAAAAGGCAGAACGGGCGCGGTTTTTTGGGCATGGTTTTTTCCCATATCTTTCCACGAGTCAATATAATTCAAATTAAACCAGGACGTGTTCATTTTGAAGACGTGCCGGAAGATATAGAAACGGCAGTTATGGTTTTTTTAGAAAGGAGAAGATGATGAAAAAGGGCAAAAAACTATTGTGCATGCTGCTTTGCCTGACGATGGTCCTCAGCGCTTACAGCTTTGCTTTCGCGGCGGACACGGATGCAGCGCAGGAAGAAGCAGTCACGTACATGCAGGAAACCGTGGAAACATTGGGACAGTACATTGACGGCGAAGATATGTTTGACTATCTGTCGTATGTTTACCTGGGCTGGCGGACTACCGGAGGCCGCTGGCAAAATCAGGTGATCGATTCGTTTGCGCACGGTCAGCTGGTGGATGCAGGCTATACAGATGCCGGTAAGGGCAGCAGCGACCAAAACAACAAGAGCGACAACGACAAGAGCAGCGCAACGGATGACGATTATGCCTGGGTCACCTATTTTAGCGACATCGACGATCTTACCTGGGATCCTGAGTACGCCAAGCTCGACATCACCGGCGGTGGTGACTTTGATGGCAAGGACGCGCTCATCGAAAGGATCAACGTTGAATCTTATGCTTTTAACCCGACAACGGACACCTACCTCGATCATTACGGCGTAGAATCGATCGACGAGATGTGGGCCTGGATCACCGAGAAAGACGCAGCCGGCAACCGCGTCAACGTTCTCAACGGCAAGGAGGCCGAGCTGAACAAGAGAGTACACCTGGCCTGGAACAGCTGCTTTACCGAGCCGGCCGGCACTGACCCGGCCGACGCTGTGGGCGTTACCGGCGAGCTGGTGTATGTAGGAACCGTTAACACCAGGGACAATACCAACGGCGAAAACATTCCGGCCGCTGATCTTGAAGGAAAGGTCATCATCACCGATTCCTCGCTGAGAAACGGCTTCACCTATGCGCAGAACGTAGGCGCGATCGCGGTGGGCTCCAAGGCCAGCCTGGATGAATACAGCACGCCGATGGAAGGCAGCGAGATTGCAGAGCCGTTCGACAAGTCGGCCAGATATGCTTCCGGCGCGTCGCTTTCGACCACCAAGGCGCAGACCGAGACCGGCGAGCCGATCGTGGAGTGGCAGCTTTCCAACGACCAGTACGAGGCTATCCTGGAACTGCTGGAAAAAGCGACCGAGCCTGTCATGGCGCAGAACATCAGCATCGGCAAGGTTTATGCCATGAACGACGCCTCTGAAGGCGGCAAGGGCCAGGCCATCACGCTGGCAGAGATCAAAGGCTCGACCAAGCCGGACGAGAGAATTTTCCTCTGCGCACACGTGCAGGAGCCGGGCTCCAACGACAATGCGACCGGCGTAGCAACGCTGCTTGGGATGGCTACCGAGATGAAGAGGCTCATCGATGAGGGCGTGATCGAAAGGCCGGAAAGAACGATCACCTTCATGTGGGGCGATGAAATGACGATGGCCACGCTGTACATGAGCAGCCATGCGGCCGAAAAGGACGGCATCGTTGCAGTGCTCAACCTCGATATGACCGGCGAGGATCCGGACAAGACGGGCGGCGTGATGAGAATCGAAAAGACCCCGGACCCGTCTGCCGTATACAACTATACTCTCGACACCCTGCCTTGGCAGAATGGTAAAGGCTATGACGATACATTCAAAGATACAAGCGGCGAATTCGTAAGACTTCCTGATTCGCACACCCTGTGGGGCGCTGGCAGCATCAGCGGTCTGTTTGCAGACGGATATTTCCTCAACGACCTGTACATGTATGCTACCCAGAGCGTCATCAGCTATCACGACGACACCTTCAGAGTAGATGTGTGTCCGTATGAGGGCGGCAGCGACCATACCCGCTTCCTGCAGCAGGGCATCCCGGCGCTTTTAACCTGGCATTTCACGGACTACACCTATCACACCTCGGTTGATACGCTGAACATGTCAAGCGCAGACGAGATGGAAAATGTCGGCATCACTTCGCTGGCCACGGCGCTGATGATGGCCAACACCACCGACGACAACGAGGCGCTGGCGATGGAAATGCTGACCGAAGTTAGAGACGCGGCCCTGGCACGCTTCGATACGGAACAGCAGAACACCCTCAATCATCAGGTATACGCCAAGGCTAACGGCGGCGACTATGAGACCGCTCTGGCCAACGAAAAAGAAGTGCTCGCAGCCTGGGAAGCCTGGTATCAGGAAGCGCTGCTTTCAGTAGAGAAAGATCTGCTCGAAAACCCATCCGCTGAATACAAGGCGCTGAGAGCTTCCTATCAGCTGGAGCTTGAGCTGAGACTTGACGAAGCGAACGCCTTTGCCGAGGAAATGATCGCCGAGAATCCGCAGCATACCAAACTCGTCAAGGTAGACGCCAAGGCGGCGACTGCCGAGGCTGACGGCAACATCGAATACTGGTACTGCGAACACTGCGGCAAGTATTATGCGGACGCAGCCTGCACTGAGGAAATCAGCCT
>CALWNX010000125.1 GCA_944382925.1 uncultured Clostridia bacterium
ATATTTCTTTTATCAGCCAGAGGCCGTAAGGTATCATTTTAAAGAAGTGCAGTCCGAGAGCGAAGTATTCTTGTTCGGTGCGGGGGTTTTTGACGATCAGAAGCGGAAAGCAGAGGATGGCGATCACCAGCGCCGAAAAGAAGCCGATCACCAAAAATCGGACCTCCAGGCGGCCTGAAAGCAGCACCCACAGGGCGAAAAGCAGGCAGGCGAAGCCCAGTATCTGAGTACGTACATTGTCCTGCTGTCCGTTCATCCTCGCTCCTTTTCCTTTCGCCGCAGCGACCTTCGCCGCGGCCTTAGTGGTGGCCTTGTTGGCAGCCTTAGCGGCGGCCCGTTGTAAAAAAATTGAAATTACCCTATGATAATTATAAATAAATCTGCCTGCCATGTCAATAAATTGTTAAAAATGTGAAGATGAAAAATGGGCTTCCGCCGCCTGCCGCTTCACTTGTCGAGGCCGCGCAGGTGTGCAGTATAGCGCTGCTTGGCCTTGATGTAATTATCCTTTCCCAGATAGATTTCCTCGCCGTTATCAAAATGTATCTGCTGCTCGCGCACCATCGTCACCTTGTCCAGGTTGACCACCAGGCGCTTCATGACGCGGTAAAACCTGTCGTCGAGACAGTCGATAACATTGTCCATCTTCTCGTAATAGGAATAGCTTTCCGCTTCGGTGACGATGTTGAGCTTTTTCTCATGCTGGCGAATGTAAACGATATCGTCCACGCTGACCTTGCAGCTGTATTGCTTGGTGATGATCGGTATGTATTTTTCCATCGTCCCTCTCCTTAACTGTAAATATTTTCTTTATTTTACCACCCCCACCATGCGAGAATTTTCTATAACTTTCGACTTGTTTCGATTTTTTCGAGGAATTTTGACATTTGGCGGATTCAATAGCAAAAGGTGCTGACGTTGGCAGGACAAGAATTTTCCCTCCTTTTCATCAAGATCTCCGCTCCAAGGGAAGAGAGGACAAGATTTTCTCCTCTCCTTGCTAAATCTGGCTTCTGGAAGGGAATTGGCTCGCAGCTCAGGCTGTAAAGCAGTCAAAAAAACCTGGCCGCAAAGGGCAAATCGTTCCTCAATCAGGCTTTCATGACCGAGGTTTTCCCTTAACCGCGGAGATAGAAAACATTAGAGGAGAAAATCTTGTCCTCTCTTCCCTCTGCTCCCGAAAAATCAAAGTGTTGAGGAGAAAATCTTGTCCTCTGCGTCCTCTGTTCTTTTGTCTAACCAAAAAACCGCCCGGCGAGGGCGGCTTTGAGCCGGCAACAACGGCGGGCGGCTTTGAGCTGGCGGCCACGGCGGGCTCCAGCAGTCTGAGGCTAAATTTCTTCGCGCTTGTATGTGATCAGGTCTTCGGCGATCTCGTGGGCAGCGATCGAAACCGGCTTATCGGTGTCGGCGTCCGTGAGGATCGGCTTGCCGTCGATGATGTCCCGCGCTCTCTTGGCGGCCAGGATCACGATCGTATAGCGGCTGTCGGCCTTTTTTCTGATTTCATTGATCGATGGATATAACATTATGCTTCCTCCTTATAACTCTTCCTTGTAGCTGGCGATGAGTTCTTCAGCGGTGAAGGCGACCTTGGAATGCTCGGCGATCACGATGGCCTTGACCCGTGCCACAGCTTCCTCCAGTACGCCGTTAACCACGCAGTAATCATATTTTTCGATATACGAAAGCTCCTTGAAGGTTTCGCCGAGCCTCAGTTCGATGGCTTCGGCCGATTCGGTGCCGCGGCCGGTCAGGCGCTTGCGCAGCTCCGACATCGAAGGCGGCAGGATAAAGATAAACACGCCGTCCGGATAATTTTCCTTGACCTTGAGCGCTCCCTGCATGTCGATCTCCAGAATCACGTCCGTGCCGCGGGTCAGCTTTTCCAGCACCGCCCGCTTGGGCGTGCCGTAGTAGTTGCCGTAGACCTTGGCGAATTCCAGCAGCTCGCCGCCGGCGATATGGTTCTCAAAGGTCTCAACATCAGTGAAAAAATAGCTGACGCCGTCGATCTCTCCGGTGCGAGGCTGGCGGGTCGTCATCGAAACCGACAACGAAAGATCCTCCGTCTCCTCCAGGAGCCGCTTGCAGATCGTGCCCTTGCCGGCGCCGGAAGGCCCGGAAAGCACGAACAGTTTGCCGGGATGTTTTTCTTTTAATTTCATCTTATGTCCCTGTCCGTTCCTGCGCGAAAATATATCGTTTGCTTACGTGAGTAATTATTATAGCACAGCTTGGCGGATTATTCAAGCCTTATTCTATGTTCTGCACCTGCTCGCGGATCTTCTCGATCTCGCTTTTGATCTCCAGCATGTAGCCGGTGATCGTAATATCGTTAGCCTTGGAGCCGATGGTGTTGGCCTCGCGGTTCATTTCCTGCACCAGAAAGTCAAGCTTTTTGCCCTGTGCTTCGCCGTCCGCGCTTAAAATGCGCTCCAGCTGCGAAAGATGGCTGTTGAGCCGGGTAATTTCCTCATCGATGGCCGATTTGTCGGCAAAGATGGCCGCCTCGGTGAGGATCCTTTCCTCCGGGATGGCGGCGCTTCCGTCAAGCAGCTCGGTGATGCGCTGACGCAGGCGCTGCGTATAGTCGCGCACCACGCCGGGAGCCCGTTCTTCGATCTTGTCCAGCAGGCTCTTGATATGACGACCCTTTTCGCGCAGATCGGCCGCCAGCTTCTCGCCCTCTGCGCGGCGCATGTTCTCAAGATCCAGCGCCGCCTGGCTGACCGGGATGAGGATCGCCCGCGTGATTTCCTCCTCGTCCTCCACATCGGCCATGGCCTTCACCACCTCCGGCATGTTGGCCAGCAGCTCAAGCGTGAGCTCTCCGCCGAGAGAAAAGCTTTCCTTGAGCGTCTTAAGATTTTCGTAATACTGGCGCGCCAGCGGCAGATTAAGCTTGATGTTAATATCGTTTTCGGTGATGTTTTCCACCATTACCGAAACCTCCACCTTGCCGCGCCTAAGAGTCTCCTTGACCTGCGCCTTGATTCTTTCCTCCGCGAAGCCGTAGCGCCGCGGCATCTTCACGGAAATATCCGCATAGCGGTGGTTGACAGCCTTGATTTCTACGGTGATGTTGCGCTTGCCGTCGGTATACTCGCCGCGGCCGAAGCCGGTCATGCTTTTTATCATCTGTTTTTCCTCTTTTCTGCCGGTGTTTATGATAATGTCAACATTGTAACGCATGCGCGCGGATTTTGCAACTTTGCAGATGAAATGCAGATGAAATCCGCAAATATCCGCAAATAAGTATGTACGCCCGCCCGCCGGCATGATAAAATATAAGTTTGAAAGGAGCTAATTATGGCATATGACGGCATCGTGACCATGGCCGTCGCCCGCCAGCTGGCGGAGCGGCTGACCACGGGCAAAATCGACAAGGTTTACCAGCCGGAAGCTGACGAGCTGGTCTTCAATATACACACCAGGCAGGGCAACGTGAAGCTTTACGCCTCCGTCGATCCGGCGGCAGCGCGTGTCCATCTCATCGAGGAAAGCCTGCCAAACCCGCCGGCCCCGCTCTCGTTTTGCATGCTGCTGCGCAAGCATATTCAGGGCGCGCGCATCATCGAGGTCTGCCAAAAGGGCAGCGAACGTATTCTGGAAATTTCCCTCGAGACGCTCAACGAGCTGGGCTTTACGGTTTCCAAAAAGCTGATCTTTGAGATCATGGGCAAGCACAGCAATATCGTGCTCGTCGATCTTGGCAGCGGCCGCATCATCGACTGCATCAAGCACGTCTCCATCGACGTGAGCCGCGTGCGCCAGCTGCTGCCGGGTCTGACCTATCAGTATCCGCCGGCGCAGGACAAGACGCCTTTTAAGGAAGCCGCCCAAAGCACCGCTTCCGCTGGTCAGCCGGCGGACAGTAAGCTTTCCGACGGCCAGCTTTCCGCTGGCCAGCATGCGGACGGCAAAAGCCTGCAGCGGACGATCGCCGGAATTTCCGCCGCCTTCGCCGAAGAAATGGCCGCGCACAGCAAGCCTCTGCTCTTTCTGCAGGAAACCGTATCCGCCGTCCAGAGCGGACAGATCGCGCCCGTAGTTTACTGCGACGAAAAAAAAGCGCCGCGCGAATTTTACGTGGTGCCGCTTGCCGAATACGAGGACGTTTGCGAGGCCGTGCGCTTCGAGACGATCAGCAGCTGCCTGGAATACTACTATGCGCACAAGCAGAGCACCAACCGCGCCCGCCAGAAAGCATCCGACCTGATCAGAGCCGTTTCGGCGCAGCTGGAAAAGTTGGCCCTCAAGCAGCAGCGTCTGGGCGAGGATCTGCTGAAAGCAGAAAATTCCGAAGATCTGCGCCTCTTTGGCGAGCTTTTGACCGCCAACATTCACGCCGTAACGCCGGGCGCAAGCCAGGTGACCGTGACCAACTATTACGACGGCACGCCGCTGACGATACCGCTCGATCCGCGCTTCAGCGCCGCCAAAAACGCTCAGCTTTATTTCAAGCGCTACGGCAAGGCCAAGACAGCCGTCAAGGAAAAACAGCTGCAGCTTGAAGCCAACGGGCAGGAAATCGCTTATCTGGAGTCTGTGCTTTCTTATCTGGAAAACGCCGGCGAGCTGGCAGACATCGAAGCTCTGCGCCGCGAGCTTGAGGAGACGGGATATATAAGAAAGAGAAAGCTGCCGGGCGGATTCCGCGAAAAAAAAGCGTCCCCTGCGCCGTACAGATATACGCTTAAAGACGGCTCGCTGGTGATGGTAGGCCGCAACAACAAGGAAAACGACTTTCTCACCTTCAAGCTGTCGGCCGCAGGCGACATCTGGCTGCACACCAAGGACATTCCCGGTTCGCACGTGCTGCTGCGTCCGGCGGCGGAAATCAGCGAGGAAACTATCTACGCGGCCGCTGCGATCGCCGCATATTACAGCAAAGCGCGCAGCTCAGAAAACGTCCCTGTCGACTACGTGCCGATCAGGCTGGTAAAAAAGCCGGCCGGCGCCAGACCAGGCATGGTCATCTTCACCGGCAACCGCACCGTCTGGGTGAGTCCGAGGCTGCCGGAATAAAGCGGCCGCATGCGCCCGGGCTCAGAGCAGGCGTCCGCCCTCAAGACGGTGGATAAAGTCGCAGAGACCTTCCTTGCTTTCCAGCTGATGACTGACGATAATCCAGGTAGCGCGGCGCGCAGCCTGGATTTCTTTGATCATCTCGATGATCGTTTTCTCGCTGTCCGGGTCGAGATTAGAAAGCGTCTCGTCCATCATGATCAGCCGCGGCTCAAAGATCACCGCCCGCAGAAAGGACAGCTTCTGCCGTTCGCCGCTGGAAAGGCTGAGCGCATACTGTTCCTTATGCGAAAGCATCCCCGCCCGTTCAAGCAGGGCGTCGATTTCCTTTTCCTTGTGCGCGTCGATCTTCACGCCGCGTATTTTCAAGGGATAGATCACATTCTCGTAAACGCTGCGATGCAGCAGATAAGGCGTCTGTGTCATCAGCGTGATCTCATCCATCGCCAGACCCGCGTAATCGATATGCCCCGCGTCCGGCCGGATGAGGCCCATGATGATCTTCAGCAGGATCGACTTGCCGGCGCCGTTGTGGCCGACAAGACCGTGAATTTTCCCGGCGGCAAATTCGAGGCTGTCTATCGCCAGCTGAAAATCGCCGATCTTTTTTTCTATTCCTACCAACTTCACAGCCTGACCCCCTCTCTTTCCTCGCGCTGCAGGAAATCGCACAGCCACTGGATGACAAAGGCCATGAGCAGCAGGAGAACGCCCAGCGCAATGCCCTCGGTAAAGATTCCCTGGCTTTTGAGCAGAGAAATCGCCGTCGTCATCGTCCGCGTGCTGCCCTTGATATTTCCGCCCACCAGCATCACGCTGCCCACCTCGCTGATGGCGCGGCCAAAGCCGGTGACCATGCAGAAATAAATGTCGTGGCGCATTTCCGCAAGCAGCGTGAGGTTCGTCTGCCATGGGCTCGCTCCAATGGTGCGGCAGAATTCCCGCACCGCCGGCGCCTTGTTGACCGCGTGCTGATGGATCATGCCCGTCATGATCGGCGTGATGATCAGCGTCTGCGCCAGGATCATGCCCTTGATCGTAAACAGCCAGCCCCAGGCCCCCAGCGGCCCGCGCCGCATCAGGACCATATAGACGATAAGGCCGGCCACCACCGGCGGCATGCCCATCAGCGTCCTGTTGATGCGGATCAGCAGCCTTTTGCCGCGGAAATTAAACCTTTCCAGCAGCAGGCCGAAGACGATGCCCAGAAGCGAAGAAATCGCGCACGAACAGATCGCCATCTGAAAGGTGACCTTGATGGCGCTGATGATCGCCGGATCCGTAAAACATTCTTCTAACCAGTTGATGATTCCGTCCATACTGTATCTCCCG
>CALWNX010000126.1 GCA_944382925.1 uncultured Clostridia bacterium
CTCTTTAATATTATACTTGGAAAATGTGTTGGTTTCAAGTAGCTGATGCTTATTTAGCTTGTAATTGAGATTTTGCCGGGAGATGCCCAGCTTTTTGGCCGCCTCCGAAAGATTGCGCGAATTCTGCAGGGCGCTTAAGATGATGCTCTTCTCGTATTCCCTGGTGGCCTCGTCGATGTTGAAACCATCGCCGTTGCTCCATCTTATGATATGCTCCTTTGGCGGATCTATGCCGGCAAGATTCAGCTCCTGCAAAAGATAATTAGGCAGATATTTTTTCTTGATCGTCCGCGAGGTCGCCACATTGAAAGCGCCCTCAAGCACGTTACGCAGCTCGCGCACGTTGCCTGGCCAGTCGTACATGGCAAAGATCCGCCGCACTTCCTCGTCGATGCCGGTAATGGCCCTGTTCATGCGCTTGTTGAAATAATTGATATAGTAGTCGGTCATGTAGGAAATATCTTCCTTGCGTTTGCGCAGGGGCTCGATGTCGATTTCCACGGTGCTGAGGCGGTAAAAGAGGTCGCGCCGCAGCTTGCCGTTTTTGATACAGTCGATGGGGTTCTCGTTGAGGGCGGAAAAGAGCCCGGCGGTGTTTTCGGCGCCGGTATAGGCGCCCTTGACCGTGCCGAAGAGGATGCTTTCGAGCAGGGACTCGGGGATGGCGGCGCAGTTCTGCTAGACGAAGCGGTTGTCGCGCCTTATGCTCAGGCTGTGCAGCGACTGGGCAGCCAGCTCCTTGCCGGTGCCGGTCTCCTCTGTCAGCATCGGGAAGGCTTCCAGCATGTGCTTGCCGATCATGTTTTTCGGCCTGTGGGGGTTGACGTCGGGCCTGTAGGTGACGAAATAGGTGATGTATCCCTTGGTATCTGTGAGGATAACGGTATCAACGTGATTATATATGTTCAGCACCTGCTCCACGTATTTTTCGCTCATCATCTTCATCATCCTGCACGCCTCCCTTGCTACAATAGAATTATACCATACTTTTTCGCGGAAAGGTTATTGTTTTGTAAAGTGCTGCCCTGCGTTTTACATGGCTGCAACGTAAAAACTGCCTGCCGCAGGGTAATTTTCCCCGCAAGCAAGCAGCTTCAATTTAAGAACCGCTAAAGCTATACGGTTGCAGCTTCGCCGTCTTCTTTCTTCGGCGCCTGTTTGATCTTGAAGCCCGTGATGATGTAAATCAGGGCAAAGACTACGCACAGCCCAGCATGAGGATCAGGAAAGCATGGAAGGCATAGGAGCAGAGCAGTACGCTTCTCTGCGTCTTGGCCACTTTCATGATCTTTTCTACGGCAAAATCAATGGTGCCGGAGGTCTTCAGCGGCGCGCCGAAGATAGCGGCGGCGATTACGATCGCTACCGATTGAGGTTGAAGTTTTCCTGCAGGCTGATGAGGATCTGGTCGTATTCTTCCGTCTCTACCGAGCCGTGGTCGAACTGCAGGCCGACAACAAAGAAGAATATCAGCGAAATCAGGTAGCTGGGAACCGTCGTCCAGAGCATGTATTTTACGTGGCTCATTACGTCGGTACCGGATACGGCAGTGTAGGATTCCGGCACGCCCAGTCCCTGTGCGATGCCCATGAAGGCGATACCGATGGTGCCAACCGTACCCCAGGAGGTTCCTGTCATCAGCGACATCAGCGAGCAGGTCAGGCAGACAACGATGAGGAAGAATTTCGGTGTCAGAATTTCCAGACCCCAGTAGATGAGGATCGGCACGGTGCCGCTGGCAATCCATACGCCGATCAGCATGCCGACGAATATAAGTACTAAGATGGCGGTGAACATCCTTCTGGCGAGGTCGAGGATGTCGTTTTGAATGTCGTCCCACTTAACGCCCCAGATCATGGACAGGGTCATGGCGCCCATGGCGTCAGACCGATCACGCCACCGTTTTCCCTGAGCAGCTTCATCTGCTCGTCGGTCTTGTTGCGCGGATTGTCAGCCAGGGACTTGCAGCAGGTATGGCCGATGGTTACCGGCTTTTCGCTGAGCTTGAGCACGTCTGCTACTACCTTCGGTCCGCAGTGGGAAAGGTCGATCAGCATGCCGATCTGATTGAATTCCTTAACCAGCGTCTTGCCGAAATCTGTGAGGCCGTAATCTCCGCCCTCAACGCGGCCGCCGCGGCTGTAAAGATTTTTTCCTCAGGCAAGATTTCTTTATGTTTTTGTAAAGAAATTTTGCGCATGCCTCCGTTCTCTCCCCACCCGCTACTTGTGCAATCCAGCTTTCTCAACTAAAGCAAAATACAGCGAGCCGCAAGATGAATTTTGCAAAATTTTTCTCCTCTTTCAGGCTTAAAAGCTTAGTCGTAAGTTGAAAACGCTCCCACACACATGCAAAAAGTCCGCATTTTTCTTGCTCTGAGCCTTAATTCTGCTTAAAAGCAAAGAAGCTCATGGCCTTTTCAACTTGGCAGAGCTTCATTTTCCATATATGAGGTGAAATCTTTTGCAAAATTCATCTTGAGGGGCTGCGATAACCAAAAAGGTGGAGAAAGCAAAAATGCGGTGGACCGGACTTCTGCGAGCCGGGCGGCTACGAGCCGGGCGGCTGCGTGCCGGGCGTGCTGCTTGACCTATAACCAGAAGAAGACTTTATCGAAAAAAAAGCCCCTGCCGAAGCAGGGACGCAATAGTCTTGTTAATATGTCGTGTCCAGGATGCCATAGTCGCCGTCAGCTCTGGTGTATACCACGCTGACGCTGTCGGTCTCGACATTGAGGAAGACGAAGAAATCATGCTGAAGCAGCTCCATCTGCAGGATCGCTTCTTCTGCCGTCATCGGGGTGAGACGGAACTTTTTGCTCTTGACGATCTTCTTCTCCTGATCTTCAGGCTCTTCCATTTCCGGGATCATTTCAAATCTAACGGACTCGTTGGATTTATTCTTTTTGATCATCTTGTCCTTGTACTTCGAGATCTGCTTGGCAAGCTTGTCAGCGACGATATCGATGCAGTCGAAAATATCCTGCGAAACGTTTTCCGCCCTGAAGATGGTGTTGCGCGCTACGATGGTAGCCTCCATCTTAACCTTGGCTTTTTCCGGGTGCATGACAACGTTGGCCTTGACATCGTCGGCGAAATACTTGCCGAACTTGTCGAACTTCTTCTCGATGGCGGTCTGGATCTTCTCACTCACGTTGATGTTCTTACCTGTTACGATGATCTTCATAATGATGACCTCCTAGCACTTTTCTTTTATTATAGCACATAAAAGGTGAAAGGAAAGCGAATTTTTCGTAAAGAATGCCCGGCGGAAGAAAAGCTGCCCGGCTGACCTGGTCTTTGACCCCACACCTGCCTTGATCCGCTTTGCGGAGGACTTACTTCTAAGGCGCGCCATGATCACTGCCGATATGCCGGCAGCTTACGTGGGTCCCTTCGCCCGCGCCTGGCCTGGACTTGCAACCACAGACCCGGACAGCTCGCTTGTATTCTAACATTTTAAGAGCGGTTATTCAAGTGGGCGAGCCTGATCGGCACAGTTTTTTCCGCTTCGGACAACGGCAGCCAGGGCGAGGAAATCAACGCGCGCCGCCCCGCCTTTGCGCAATGCTTCAGCGCAGGTTGCAGCGGTGGCGCCGGTAGTAAAGATATCGTCTATCAGCAATACGCGTTTGCCTTTGACGGCGGCGGCGCGCTGCGCAGAAAGAGCAAAGGCGCCTTCCATATTATTTTTTCGCTCCTCGGCGGAAAGGGCGCGCTGCGGTCTGGTATTGCGGACGCGCAGCAGCACGCCGTCTGCGAGGGGAATACCCGTCTGACGGCTCAGGTGAAAAGCGATCCTTTCCGCCTGGTTGAAGCCCCTGAGGCGCTGTTTTTCGGCGTGCAGCGGCACCGGCACGATCACATCCGCCCGCAGCCAGGGGCAGTCCCCGCTCTCGGCCAGCCTTTTTTTCAGACAGTCAAAGAGAATGGCGGCTATGTGCCGGGCGACATAGGTCTTGCCGCTGTACTTGAGGGCGAAGATCAGCTGCCGCTCATAAAGGCCATAGCCCATCGCCGAAAGGCCAATTCCGCCGGTCTGTCCGGCGGCCGCGGCGGCGCGGCCGTCTTCATCGGTCTGGCCGCCGGCCGCGGCGGCGCGGCCGGCCTCATCACACTGCCCGCCGGCCGCTTCGCCGGCGGCCGGCAGGACAAACTCTCGCATCGCAAAATCCATGCGGCTGATGCAGTGATCGCACAGCGAATATGAACGGCTGCCGTCCGTGTATTTTCCGCAGCACAGGCAGTACAGCGAGGAAGGATAGAGCAGCTCCAAAAATCGCTCTGTCAGCTTTAAGGCAGCAATCCCTCATACACCCCCTTCAGTCTGAGCGCGAGGCCGGAGTTGCGTTTTCCTTCTTCGTTGTTGTCGACCATCGCATTGAGATAAGCCTGGCTGCCGACTATGATCACCCTCTGCTTGCCTCTGGTGACCGCCGTGTAGAGCAGATTGCGAGTGGCCAGCACCGGCGGGAACCAGCTCATCGGCATGATGACCACCGGAAATTCGCTGCCCTGACTCTTATGCACGGTCACGGCGTAAGCCAGCTCTATTTCGTCCATATTAAGATATTCGTACTCGGCCCACCTTTCGCCGTCATAGCAGACGGTCAGCTTCTGCTCCTCCGCGTGTACAGCCGTGACGATGCCGGTTTCGCCGTTGAATATGCCCTTGCCGCTCGAGCCGTCCGCGTTCTTGTACTCGAGGCGGTAATCGTTTTTCGTCTGCATCACGCGGTCGCCGAGGCGGAAAACACTGCTGCCGAAGGTGAGCTGATCGGCGCCGGCGGCAGGGAAGGCGGCGCCGGCGCGGGAGGAAGTCTCAAAACCGACGCCGGCGCGGGGATTGAAGACCTCCTGCAGGCGGGCGTTGAGATTGACGCTGCCAAGAATTCCTTTTTTGACGGGCGTAAGCACCTGCACCTGTTCCAGCGGCAGCGACGAAGCCAGCTTGACGATCTTTTCCAGAATCTCGCTTTGTTTATCGGCCGCCAGCAGCTGAAAGTCGCCGCCGAACTGCGGATACTGGCCGCGGCGGATGCGGTGGGCGTTGACGACGATGGCGCTTTCCTCTGCCTGGCGGAAGATTTCCGTCAGCCTGGCGGTGAAAATATATCCGCTCTCGATCAGATCGGCCAGCACATTGCCTGCGCCGACCGAAGGAAGCTGATCGGCGTCGCCGGTGATGATCAGGCGGCTGTCCTCTTTCAGCGCCCGGCAGAGTGCGCCTGCCAGCAGCAGATCCATCATCGAAGCCTCGTCGATGATAACGGCGTCGTAATCGAGCGGGTTCTCGGCGTTGCGGCCGAAAGCCATACGGCTCTGGCCTTCATCGTAGTAGTATTCGAGCAGGCGATGAATCGTCTGCGCCTGCTTGCCGCTGGTCTGCGTGATCCGCTTGGCCGCTCTGCCTGTCGGCGCCGCCACGGCTACCGAGAGGCCGCTTTCCTCCATGATCCGAATCAGCGCGTTGATGATCGTCGTCTTGCCGGTGCCGGGCCCGCCGGTAATGATGCAGACGCTTCGCTTGAGCGAGTCGCGGATTGCCTGCCGCTGCTGCGCGGAAAAAGTCAGCCCGCTCTGCTGTTCGGCCTTCCTGATCACCGCCTCGATATTGGCGGCCAGAGGCTTCGGCTTATAGCCGTTCATCTGCGCCAGGCGGCCGGCTACCTGACATTCCGTGCGGTAATAGCCGTAAAAATAGACGACCTCGCGTCCTTCCAGCACCGTCATCTGCAGCTCGCCGGACAGCGCCATGTCCTCCATCACGTCGCGCACGCGCTCGCTGGCCACATCCAGCATCAGCCCGGTCGCAAGCGCCAGCTCCTGCACCGGCGCATACGTATGCCCGCGCCCTGTGTAGGCCGCCAGATTGTGTTTGATCGCCGCCTCAAGGCGGAAAACGCTGTCTCCCGCCAGTCCCAGGCTCTCCGCGGCCTTGTCCACGGTCGCAAAGCGCATGTTTGGAAACTCGTCCAGCAGCCAGTACGGGTTATCCTCTGTGAGAGCGATGGCAGCCTCGCCCACCAACGCATAAATCTTGATGATATAATAGTTGGAAAAGCCCAGGCCGCGTAAAAACAAGGTCACCTCGGGGGTGACCTGGCTGATCCTGGTTATTGCACTGCTTTCGCTGTTTTTTTCGTTCGTTTTTTCGTTTGCTTCCATGTTCATTTCCCGTTATCTGTCCCGGCGCAGTCTTTGCCAGGCCGCAGCCAGACCGCCGCGGCTGTATGTCCGCGCCAGCTCCAAAAGCCGGCTCCGTTCGTTCTTATGCGGATCCTTGTGCACCTCGGCAAGCAGGCGCTCAAGCAGCTTCTGCGCACTTTCTTCTTCTGCGCAGAGGCCGGCATCGATGAGAGCAGCAGAATCCACCGCCAGATCCTGCGGAAAAATCGCCTCTCCCGCCTCCGTGATTTCCTGCAGCATGAGCCGGCGGCTCCTGATGCGCGTCTCGTTATCATAGCCAAAGGCGCGGTGCTGAGCCTTTTCCAGCCCGCACAGATAGTCGTAGCGTTCCCAGCCCTTTTCGCATATAAAGCGCTTGAGCTTTGCCTTGCTGTTGAGAAAATAAAAATTATCCATCTCCGTGACCGCATCCGTCAGGCAGCGGGCGGTAAAGTCATCGAATTCCAGTTTTGCGATCGCCGCCAGAGCCCGTTTTTTGTGCAGGCAGGTGAAGAAAAGTCCCAGTCTTCTGGCAGGAAGCGCCTGAGTGCGCTCGATATTTTCGCTGAGAGCCCGCAGCCTGCTCTTTTCGCGCCCGCCAAGCCGCAGGCTGCCTTCTGCTTGCAGCAGCGCGCCTGTCATCTCCAGATCGAGCAGCAATTGCAATCCGCGGCCGGCCCGCGGCGCGCTGAGCAGCCTGGTAAGCTCGTCCCTGACCTTGCCCGGGGCGGCCAGCGGTAAAAGCCCGCGGCAGGCAGCGATCGCCTGCACGAGCTCTTCATCCAGATCAAAGTCCAGCTCGCAGGCCAGGCGCACTGCTCTCAGCATGCGCAAAGGGTCCTCGCCAAAGCGGCGGCAGGCCTCACCCACCGTTCTGATCAGCTTCCTTTGCAGATCCTCGCTTCCCGCAAAAAGATCGATGAAGCGCGTCCTGCCGGCAGCCATGGCGTTGATGGTAAAGTCGCGGCGCGTCAGGTCTTCCTCGATGGAATCCACGAAGGAAAAGACGGCCGGCCGGCCGTTTTCATAGCTTTCCTCGCGGCGAAAGGCAGCGATGTCGACATCTGTCCGCCCATCCGCAGCTGCGGCCGTGACACGAATGACGCAAAACTTGGAGCTCAGCGTGCGCCCCTCGGGAAAGATCTCCTTAAGGCGATCGAGGCCTGCGTTAGTCGCCAGATCCCAGTCACATGGCTTTTTGCCCAGCAGCGTATCTCGCACGCAGCCGCCGACAGCATAGACCGCAAAGCCTTCCCTCTCCAGCCTTTGCATGATGTCGGCGATTTCAGCGGGAATCCGCATTTGTGCGGCGAGCTGCTTTTCTGCGGGAAACTGCTTTTCTACGGGAAAACTGCCGCTCATGGCTACTTGCCGTCCTTATCTGCCGTCTGCGGCTTGTAAAGCCGTCTGTTGTCCAACGTCCAGACGCGGTCGCTGAATTCTCCCGGCTCGGTGGCGTCGAGCGCGGCCTGCATGTCGAACATGCGCGCGTCGAGGATGTCCAGATAGTGCAGCACCTCGGCCTCCGGGAAAAGCGGCTTTTTCGGGCTGCCGAATTCCGGCTCATAATGATGCGCCAGAATCATGTGCTCGAGCATGATGGCTTTTTCGCGCGGAAAACCGAGCTCCGCCGTCAGCCGGTCGATGGTCTTGACGCCCTGAATGATGTGTCCCAGCATCTGTCCCTCGAAGGAATAGCCGGTGGCGATGCCGTCGCTTTCCGATTCTATCTCGTTGAGCTTTTCAATATCGTGAAGGATGACGCCGGCCGCCACGAGGTCGCGGTCGAGGTTGGTGTAGACCTCGCAGACTCTCTCGCCGGTCATCAGCATGCGTTTGGTGTGATAAAGCAGTCCGCCCAGCTCGGCATGGTGGTTTTTCTGCGCAGCCGGGTAGTACATGAGCCTTTCGCGGTTGTCGTCGAGCACCTTGAGGCACAGCGCCCTGAGGTCCTGGTCGCGCATGCTCTCTGCCGCCTGATGGATGTAGCGGTACATTTCTTCGGGCTCTTCGGGCGCGGCCTTGACAAAGTCGCGCATCTGCTGTTCGTCGCTTTCTGCAGCGGCCCTGATCCGCTGCACTCTGATCTGCAGCTGGCCGGCCCACTCGACTACGAGGCCCTTGATCTTGACGATCTGTTTATTATAAAGCGCGGCCAGCGCGTTGTACTCGCTGTCGCCTACGTCCCACTTCTTGCCGGACACCTCTCCGGTCTTGTCGGCCAGCGTTATATCAAGATACTGCTTGCCGTTTGCGCCGATCTTGATGGCCGGGTTCTTGGCCATGAAAAACGTCGTGATTTCCTGATCCTTGCGCAAGTCTTTTACGAAAATTTCTTTCATCTCGTCCTTCTTTCTGCGGCTCTGCCGCCTGTAAAGATTATACCGCAAAAAGTGCCGGGGAGCAATTTGTATTTTAGTACAATTCAGTGTATAATAGCGTCAGTAAAGATCTAACTCAGTATAATTCAGGAGGTTCGCTATGAGTTTTGCGGAAGGACGCCCGGCGCCGGCAGGGGCTAACGCCGGCTTTGCGGCGGAAAAGGTTAAGGATGAGATCGTTTGCTGGATCAGAGACTGGTTCGCCGAAAACGGGCCCGGTTGCAACGCCATAGTCGCCATTTCCGGTGGCAAGGACAGCTCTGTGGTCGCCGCGCTCTGCGTGGAAGCGCTGGGCAGGGAGCGTGTGATCGGCGTGCTTCTGCCCAAAGGTCAGCAGCCTGACATCGATGTTTCGCGGGCGCTGGTCGCACATCTGGGCATCAAATCTTATGAAATCAATATTGCCGCCTGCTTTGACGGCCTCCTCGACGAGGTGCGCCGGGCGCTGCCGGAAATCGCCGTGCAGACGGTCACCAACCTGCCGCCGCGTCTGCGCATGGCGGCGACCTACGCGGTCTCGCAGTCGCTCAACGGCCGCGTGGCCAACACCTGCAATCTGAGCGAGGACTGGGTGGGCTATGCCACGCGCTACGGCGACGGGGCCGGTGATTTCAGCCCGCTGAGCCGCCTGACGGTGCAGGAAGTAAAGGCTGTGGGCCGCGTGCTGGGCCTGCCTTCCATGTTTGTCGACAAGACGCCGATCGACGGTCTGCAGCCGAAGACCGACGAGGAAAATCTCGGCTTCACCTATGCCGTCCTCGACCGCTACATCCGCACCGGCGAAATCGACGACGCAAAGACAAAGGAGCGCATCGACCGCCTCCACGCCGCCAACCAGTTCAAGCTGCGCTATATGGATTGTTTCCCGTACGAGCCGTAAAGGCTGGCAAAGCAATTAAAAAAAGGGCTGAAAGAGGTAAAATCCTGCTCAGGCAGGCTCCCTTCAGCCCTGTTTTATTCTTAGGCGCCGGGACAAAAGTCATTAGAGGAGAAAATCTCGTCCTCCGCACGTCAGCACTTTTATATATCAGTATATATTTATATGCTTGTGCACGTTCGGCAGCATTTCCGTGCATGCGCCTTCGAGGTGGTCTTTCATTTCCTCCGGTGTGTCCTCGTGCCGCGCCGGGTTGCCGTGGCCGCCGATGCAGCCGCCCACGCAGGCCATGCCCTCGATGAAGTTGTTCGGCAGCACACCCTTGGAAGCCTTGAGCAGAGCCGTGCGGCACTTTTCGATGCCGTCGCAGACCAGGGGATCGAATTTGAAGTCGTCCATCTTCAGCTCTTTGAGCATCTGCTCGACCGCCCCGGCCACGCCGCCGGTTCTGGCGAACATGCGCCCATAATAGGAAGCCTGGTTCCAGTCGGTCCATTCCTGCTTTTTCAGAATGATGTCCTTGCTGTCGAACAGGGCCTGCAATTCCTCAAAGGTGATGGCGTAGTCGACATATTTTTTTACGCTTTCGAGCTTGACCTCGGCCTTCTTGGCTATGCACGGGCCGATGAAGACGATCACCGCGTCCGGGTGTTCTTCCTTCACGTGCTTGGCCAGCTCAGCCATCGGCGAAAGGTTGGAAGAAATATGTTCCACCATATCCGGGAACTTGCTCTTTATGTAGGAAACGAAGGCCGGACAGCAGGAGGAAGTGAGAAATCCCTTCTCTTTCAGCTCCAGCGCTTCCTTGTAGGCGACCATTTCCGCGCCGACGGCAACCTCCAGCACCTGCGAAAAGCCCAGCTTCTTGATGCCGGTAATCACCTGCCCCAGCGAGGCGTACAGGAACTGGCTGGCGATCGAAGGCGCCACGATGGCGATCATCCGATCCTTGTGCAGCTCGACCTCGGCCTTCTGTATTTCCTTGATCACGCTGACGATGCTGGAAACATCGACCGTCGCGCCGAACGGGCAGTGGTAAACGCAGGCTCCGCAGTCGATACATTTTTCGTAGTCGATGCTGGCCTCTCCGCCCGGACCCATGGAAATCGCGTGCACCTTGCAGGCTCTTTCGCAGGGGCGCTGGAAATTATGGATTGCGCTGTACTGACAGGCGCTGGCGCATCTGCCGCACTCCACGCATTTGCTCTTGTCGATGTGCGCGTGCTGGTGCTTGTCGATGATGATCGCATTGCGCTTGCAGGACTGCACGCAGCTGTGTGCCAGGCAGCCGCGGCACAGGTCGGTGACCACATAGCCGGCTTCCGGGCATTCGTCGCAGGCAATATCAATGACCTGTACGACATGGTCGTTGTTCTTGCTGCCGCCGACGGCCAGACGCACTCTTTCGGCCACTACGGCTCTGTCTTTGTAAATGCAGCATCTCTGCGGCGGCTCGTCCTTGGGGATCACGTTTCTGGCGATCTCGTTGAACTCCGCAAAAACGTCGTTGCCCTTCCAGGTCTGCACTGCGACCTCTCTGAGCACCTTATATTTTGTTTCCTGCACACGGTTGTCGAACAGCTTCAAGTAAATTCCTCCTTTAGTTTGGCGGGCGCCCGGGCGCACGGTATGTTTTGCGCTGCCGAAGCGGCACCCGGGCGCCCACGGGGCTGTATACAGTATTATATCGCTGCTCTATTGTATCATTTTTCGATCGCGCCTTCAAGAGGAAATCAGCGGCAAGCTGTCACCGCCCCGCCCCTGCTATATCGTCTGAATTTCTTTGTTTAGCAGGGTCGCCCCCTGCCAGACGAACGTGCAGCAACATTTTAGCAGGGGCGTCCCCTGCCAGATAATCATTTTCTTCAGCCGTAGCAGGAGTAAAAATGCGTGCAACAAGCAAAAAAAGTCGCCCAAAGCGACTCAATTGTGCTGAGCGAAGCCTCAAAGGTGCACAAATGCCTTTGGATACCCCTGCTATACATGTTCTAAAATGCAGATTTAGCAGGGGGCTCCCCTGCTAAATCATTTAAATTATATGAACTGACAGGGGCAGCGGTCAGGGCCCGGACTCAAGAGCCCGGCGATTCCGGCGGCCCGGCAGCCCCGGCAGCCCTATCAGTCTTGCGCCGCGTCCAGCAGCACCGTCGCCTTGAAGAGATCGCCGTCGATGGTAATCTCAAAGACGCCGTGCATCAGCTTGACCAGATCTCTGGCGATGGCCAGGCCCAGGCCGCTGCCTTCGGTGTTGCGCGATTCGTCGCCGCGCTTAAAGCGTTCCATCAGCTCTTCGGCAGAAATATTGAGCTGGTCGCGGGAGATGTTTTTTACGTCGAGCCGCACCTTTCCGGCGGCCGCAGAGCCGGCGCTCGCAGAACCAGCCGCAGAGCCGGCGGCCGCAGAACCAGACGCAGAACCATCATCCCCAGCCCCGGCCGCGCCGGAGCCGCCGATATGTTCGAGATCGATGTAGACGCGGCTGCCGTCAAGCGCATACTTGGCGACGTTGCCGAGCAGATTTTCGATCACGCGCCACATCAGTTGGCCGTCGGCCAGGACGCGCACGCCCTCGCAGCCGTTTTTTACACGCACGTCCAGACCGCGCGCCGCCAGCTTTTCCTCCATCTCTGCCAGCCCCTGCGAAACGAGCTGAGAAAGATCGATGGCTTCCATGTTGACCGGCATCGCGCCGGAAGAAGCTTTGGCCGCCTCGAAGAGATTTTCCGTCAGCGTTTTCAGACGCTGCGTCTTTCTGTCGATAATGTCCAGGTATTCCGCCGCAGCAGGGCTGTCTAGGCCCTCCTTTTTCAGCAGGTCCACATAAGTGATCATCGAAGTCAGCGGCGTCTTCAGATCGTGCGAAACGTTGGAAATCAGGTCGGTCTTGAGGCGCTGATTCTTAAGCTCGTTCTGCACGGCGATACTCGAAGCCAGAGAAATGTCGTTGATGCCGGCGGCCAGCCTGTCGAGCTCGCCCATGACGCCCTTTTCGTCGGTCTCGACCGGGATCTTGTAGGAAAGATTTCCGCTTCTGACTTCCTCCACGCCTTTTCTGATCTCGATGTATTTTCTGACCGCCTTGGGCACGCAGATCAAAAGCGCCAGCAGCACCGGTATCAGGCCGATCCAGGTGGCTGACAGAGCCGCGCCGACGACCAGCACGGCCATGACTTTAAACAGCAGCTTGTCGCTGCTCTTGAAGCTGCGGTAGATGGCCAGGAAAGCGCCGCCAAGCAGGGATTTTTCCCAGAACTGGCGGGCCTTGATCTTTTTGATCAGCGACAGCAGACATTCCAAAGTGATAAAGGCGCTGATAAGCAGTCCCAGCGTACAGTAAAGGATTTCCGCCGATTCCGGGAAAGGCCCCCGCGTGTAAAAAAGGATCTCTTCCGGCGTCGTGCTTTCCCACACGTTGAGATACGCTCCGCTCATCCAGATGTCGTGCATGACGGCGATGATGCTCGCAAACCACACGCCGGTCAGGCAGCCCAAAATGATCTGCGCTTCGCTCCATATCTTGTCAAACCAGTTGATGTAAATGCGCCCGCGCTCGTCGGTTTTACTGCGTCCCACCAGCAATATCAGCGCCAGCAGCAAGGCGACACTGATCACGACCAGGACGATGGCGGCCGCGCCGGAGACGCTGCGCAGAAATTCATAGCGTTCCTGATTTGTGATCGATCCTGAATACGTCCAGAGATCCGGCTCCGGCTCCAGGTCCTTGACCCAGTACATGTTGCCCAGCGACACGGACATGCTGCCGCAGACCGCCAGGGCGGAAACGGCCAGTGTTTCCAGCGCCAGCAACAGGGCGTAAACCATCGCTTTCGTCTTAGAATTTTTCAATTTTGTATCCAATCCCCCACACCACCTTTAAATATCTCGGGTTTTTCGGGTCTATCTCGATTTTTTCTCTGATTCTCCTGATATGCACAGCCACGGTGTTTTCCGGGCTGTAAGCGGGCTCGTTCCACACGGCTTCGTAGATCTGCTCGATGCTGTAGACGCGGCCCGCGTTTTCCGTCAGAAGCTTGAGGATGCCAAACTCGATAGGCGTCACCGTAACCTGTTCTCCATCCAAGGTCACGCTCTTTTCGTTGTCGTCCACGACCAATCCCCCTGACCGGTAGACGCCCTCCTGAGAAGGCCGCCCCGCCATGCTGCCCAGATTGACGTAACGCCTCAGCTGCGACTTTACTCTGGCGATCAGCTCCAGCGGGTTGAAAGGCTTGGTTACGTAATCGTCGGCGCCTACGTTCAGACCCGTGATTTTATCGTAGTCCTCCGATTTCGCAGAAAGCATGATGATGGGAATATTCTTCTCCTCTCTGATCTTCATCGTCGCCTGGATGCCGTCCATCTTCGGCATCATCACGTCCATGATGATGAGCTGCAGGCTCTCGCTCCTGGCGATCGCCAGCGCTTCTTCGCCGTCAAATGCCTTGAATACGCGATACCCCTCGTTGCGCAGATAGATCTCGACAGCGCCGGCGATTTCCTTGTCGTCGTCGCAGACCAGAATGTTTATGTTCTGAAGATTTTCCATGTGCTCAAGCTTCTCCTTTCGCCTTACATCTACATAATAAGGGCTCAATTTTACAAAAGAGCCCATCAGATTCTTACAAAATTCTTACTGTTGCGCGCCGCCAGCGCCTGCAGCACCTGATTGGCGACAGGTCCGGCCACATAAGAACCGTAGCCGCCGTTTTCTATGCAGACGATGAAAGCGTAGTCGCCGGAAAAGCCGCAGAACCAGGCGTCGGGTCTGGTGCCGGCAGCACCCTCAGCCGTGCCCGACTTGGCACAGAGCTCAAGGCCGGGATAGTTGCTGTCGCCGTAGCTGCTGACGACGTTGTTGCGCATCATTTCTTTGAGCTTGGCCGCAGTGCTGCCGCTGAGAAGCTCAAGCTGGCCGCCCTCCCTGCCCTCGAGCAGATAAGGCTCGGCCGCGCTGCCGCCGCCGGCGATCGCGCCCATGTATACCATCATCGAAAGCGGATTGACCTGATCCTCGAACTGACCGACGCCGGCCCAGCCCAGGTTGTAATCGTAAGTGTCAAAGGTAAAGCTGCCCGCCTTGCTCTTGACGCCGTTGACGTCATAAGGCGAAGTCAGCCCCAGCTCGTCAACCGTCTGCTGCATCACCTCGCTGCCCAGCTCGACGGCCAGCGACGCGTAAGCGCAGTTGCAGGAATTCGCCAGCGCGCTGTAGATGTTCTGCGTGCCATGCGCGGCCGTACAGGTGATGCGCTCGCCGTCTATGGTGTAGCTGCCCGTGCAGCGGAAGGACCAGTTGTCAATATCGGGTATATTTTCCAGCGCCGCCTTGGTCGTCACCAGCTTGAAGATCGAGCCTGGCGTATCAGCCGCGGAAAGCACCTTGTTGATATAAGTGCCGCTTTCTGCCTCGGCGGCATCAGGCGGATTTTCCGGGTCGAGCGAAGGATTGCTGGTCATACAGATGATCTCGCCGGTCTTCCAGTTGTAGACGCCCACCAGACCGTCGCGGCCGGCCAGCGCTTCGCTTGCCACCTTGGAAATCTCGCCGTCGATGGTCAGCTTCAGCGTCCTGTTGTCGGCAAACAGCGAGCCGTTTGTGCCGGTGACGAAGTTATAGCCGATAATGTCGCTGCGAAAAACGTAGTTGACAGCGGTGGAAATATTCATATCCTTGTCTCCCACCACGTGCACGGTGCCGCGGCGCACACCGGCGTCGCTGTTGTAATGAGGTCCTTCCCCGTCGTTGGCTAAAAGCACCTCGCCGTTGCGGTCGTAGACGGTGCCCACGGCCAGCCTTCCCTCGCTGTAAACGTGGGTGTTGGCGTAGAAGGAAGCCCACTCGTCGCCGTGGACGACAAGCCGGCCGATGAATATACATAGTCCGATGATCAGAGCCGCCGCCAGGGCGATGCACATCAGCGCTCTTGCTTCCAGCTTTTTCATGACTTACCACCTGCCTTTACTGCGATGCTCGCCCTTTCTCTGGTGTCCGCCGCCTTGAGGAAGGCCAGCAGCGCCCAGGAAACGGTCATGCTGGTGCCGCCGCTCGATACGAACGGGAAGGTCACGCCTGTGAACGGCAGCAGGTCGACGCTGCCGAAAACGTTGAGCATCGTCTGAAATATGAACATCGACATGGCTCCGCAGGACGCGATCGTATAGAAAGTCGAGCGGCCGGCCAGTATCGACCTGTAGGCAAAAAGCGAAAGCGTCACGATTGCCAGCACGGCCAGCACGGCGATGATCAGTCCCCATTCTTCGATCAGCATGCCGAAGACCATGTCCGTATCGGCCGCCGGCACGCCTTCCAGCCAGCCTTCGCCGGCTCCGACGCCCACCAGTCCGCCGCTGGCTGCAGCGCTCATGGTCCGGCTCTGCTGAAAGCCTGCCGCATCGACAATGTCAGGATCCCACACGTGCCCCCACGAGGCGAAGCGCGCCGCCACGTACGGCTTGAAGCGCAGGATCATGAAGCCTCCCACCGCTGCCGCGCCGACCATGAGGAACAGCTTGGAAAAATCACCGCTGCGCAGGAAGGAAATGATCCGGAAGGTGACGAAGAAAAGGATCGCCGATCCGAAGGCTCCCAACAGACCCAGGCAGCCGAAGCAGCAGACGGCAAAGAGCAGGAACACCCGCAGAGTCTTA
>CALWNX010000127.1 GCA_944382925.1 uncultured Clostridia bacterium
GCAAGATGAATTTTCAATTTGATTGAGAAACAAAGCAAATCAGCTTGCTAAGGGCCCGCGTAAATGATAGAATAAAGGCAAGCTGACAAAGCGCTTTTAAGTTTTTGTAAAAAAATATCGACAGAGAGGAAGAGAAATGATCGAAATCAAAAACGAAAAAGTCCTTGACTGGGTACGCGAATGCGCCGAGCTGACAAAGCCTGCGGAGATCGTCTGGATCGACGGCTCGAACGAGCAGCTTGAGGCGCTCAGAAAAGAAGCCTGCGACACGGGCGAGATGATTCGCCTCAATGAAGAAAAGCTGCCGGGCTGTTACTACTACAGGACGCACCCCAAGGACGTAGCCAGAGACGAAAAGCGGACCGTCATCTGCACCACTTATCAAAAGGATGCCGGCCCTACCAATAACTGGGTTCAGAAGGATGAGATGTACGCCAAGCTGCGGCCGCTGTTTGACGGAGCCATGAAAGGACGCACGATGTATGCGATCCCGTTCTCCATGGGCAGGCCGGGCACGGAATTTGCCAAG
This sequence comes from uncultured Clostridia bacterium, assembly GCA_944382925.1. Taxonomy (GTDB): domain Bacteria; phylum Bacillota; class Clostridia; order Peptostreptococcales; family Anaerovoracaceae; genus Fimisoma. Next base: position 530 of record CALWNX010000127.1, read on the forward strand.
ATCGGTATCGAGCTGACGGATTCGCTCTACGTGGTGCTTTCCATGAACATCATGACGCATGTGGGCGAGGCGGTGCTCAAGCAGCTCAACCAGGGCGCCGACTTCGTAAAATGTCTGCATTCCAAAGCCCAGATCGACGCGAAAAACAAATACATAGCTCACTTCCCGGAGGATAACACGATCTGGAGCATCAACTCCGCTTACGGCGGCAACGTGCTGCTGGGCAAGAAATGCCTGGCCCTGCGCATCGGCTCCTGGCTGGGCCGCAAGGAAGGCTGGATGGCCGAGCACATGCTGATCCTCTGTATTGAAAACCCTCAGGGCGAAAAGAAATACGTCTGCGCCGCTTTCCCGAGCGCCTGCGGCAAGACCAACCTGGCCATGCTGATCCCGCCTAAGCACCTGCAGGAGGCAGGCTACAAAGCTTACACCATCGGCGACGACATCGCCTGGCTGCGCATCGGCGACGACGGCAGGCTCTACGCCGTCAATCCGGAAAACGGCTTCTTCGGCGTCGCTCCGGGCACCAACAGCAAGACCAACAACAACGCTCTTTTGACGACCAGAAAGAATACGATATTCACCAACGTCTGCCGCAATCTCGACGACAACACCGTCTGGTGGGAGGGGCTCGACCAGCCGGCCCCTGTCAACGGAGAAGACTGGCAGGGCAGGCCGTGGAACGGACAGACCGCGACCGAAAAGGGCGCTCATCCTAATTCACGCTTTACGGCCCCGGCCGAAAACTGCCCGTCGATCGCCCCTGAATTTTTCACCGGCGAAGGCGTACCGATCAGCGCTATCATCTTCGGCGGCCGCCGTGCCGGCGCGGAGCCGCTGATCACGCAGTCCTTCGACTGGAACCACGGCGTGTTCATGGGTTCAAAGATGTCCTCGGAAACCACGGCCGCAGCCGACGGCGCTGTCGGCGTCGTGCGCTATGACCCGATGGCGATGCTGCCTTTCTGCGGCTACCACATGGGCGATTATTTCCAGCACTGGATCGACATGGGCAAGAAGATGAGCAATCCGCCGAAGATCTTCAACGTCAACTGGTTCAGAAGGGACGCCGAGGGCCGCTTTATCTGGCCGGGCTTCGGCGAAAACCTGCGCGCGTTGCTTTGGGCGCTCGGCCGCTGCGAAGGCAAGGCAGAAGCGGTGGAAACGCCGCTCGGCTACGTACCGGCCGCCGGTTCGCTCGATCTGACCGGCCTTGACGTCACTGACGAGGAGATGCAGGAAATCACCACCGTCGACAAGGAAGTATGGCGCAAGGAGCTTGACGGGCTCAAGGAGTGGTACGCCAAATTCGACCACATGCCTGACGAGCTTATCGCCTCGCTGGCCAAGCTGGAGCTGGCTCTGGATTGATATAATTGACAGAATCGACAGAATTGACAGAGTTGACAGAGTTGACATATTTGAAAAACCGCTGCAATCCGCTGTAATCATTCACATTACAACGGTTGTGGCGGTTTTTAGGTTATAGGGGATTATAGGACAAAATGTGCCGGGAAGGGAGGACAGGCTTTTTTCTCGCAGAATTCAAAAAGCAGGCTTTGCGAAAACAGCGGACAAGAATTTTTTCTCAACTCTCATGAAATGCGCCCTTAAAGAAAAAAGCGAACGTGCGGGGCGCGGCTGCTTGCTGCTCAAAGCAAAGAAAAAGCGCTGAAAGCGCTTTTTTACATGATAAACTCGCCGTCGGCAGCTCAGCTTCTGCCAGATTTTGTTCTCAAAATGCCTCGTAGCAACGTTGAAAGAACAATTCGTTGTCCGCTCTTTTCGCTACACCCGCAAAATCAAAGGTTGAAGAAAAAAAGTTTGTCCGCTCTTCCCCTGAGGCGCTGCTTTTGCTTAAAAAGAGGAGAATCCGCGCGCCTGAACATGCGCCTGAACCTGCGCCTGCATCTGCACCTGCCAAGTTTGCCCTGTAACCCTCATTTGTCCGAAAGCATAATTTCGCTCTGCGCGATGAATTCACGGTCGCAGGCTTCGAGGACTTCTGCGCTGCGGGCCATGATGTAGAAGTAGATGCTCACATCCTGTTCCGCAAAGTAGCGCGCGTAGACGCGGCCCTGCATGGAAACGGGCGCAAAATCCGCCTCCGCCTCATAGCCGGGACGGCCGTACTGGATGTAATTGCGGTAATTCGAGATCGGAGTATGCAGAACGCCGTTGACTACCATATCGGCATCCACGCGCGACCAGCCGTCAAAACCGGCCAGCGTCAGATCTTCCTCCTGCGCCGTAAGCTGCCAGTCGAAGACAAAATCGCTTGAAGACATGCCCATGTCTTCAAGCACCAGCTCTTTCATGTCAAAACGCGGCACCAGTGAGGCCTGCTCCGCCTCAAAGCTGCCGTCTTCGGCAAAGCCGAGCTTTCCGTCCGCCACGTAAGCGCCGTAAAACGAATTGTAGTACGGCGATTCTTCATCGAAGATGAGGCTGCAGCCGGCAGAAAGATCAAAGGCCGGAAAATTGTACATGATCGTCAGCCGCGCCTTGCTGTCACCGCAAAACAGGGCAAAGCGCTCATCGGCAGAAAAGGTCATCACAAAAGGATACCAGTCCTGCTCCGCCGTCGCCCCGCCGCCGGGGATCTCAATCTCTATTCCTTTTTCGGCCATCAGGCTTTCGCGCTCGTTGAAGGTGCTGAAGACCTTCATGGCCGCCAGACTTCTGACATAAGGCCACAGCGGCGACATGACAAAGATGGCCAGCGTCAATATGATCGCGCCTGCGATGAGCAATTTCTTTTTCATAGCACTATCTTAACACATTGACAGTATTTGCGCCAGACCGATATAATATAAACAGAGAAAAATAATTTCAGGAGGCAGAATATGCAGATCTGCGTTTACGGAGCCAGCAGCCAGAATATCGACCGCCGCTACATGGAAGCCGCGCAAGCGCTGGGAGAGGAAATGGCCTGTCGCGGGCACGATCTCATCTTCGGCGGCGGCGACAAGGGCCTCATGGGGGCTGCCGCCCGCGGCGTGAAGAAGGGCGGCGGCCGCATTACCGGCATCGCACCGACATTTTTTGATCAGCCCGGCATCCTCTACCCGGCCTGCGACGAATTCATCTTCACCAGAACCATGCGCGAACGCAAACAGCTGATGGAAGACAGGGCAGAAGCCTTTATCATGCTGCCCGGCGGCATCGGCACGCTGGAAGAATTTTTTGAGATCATCACCCTGCGCCAGCTGGCGCAGCACGCCAAGCCCGTCGCCGTCCTCAATACCGCAGGCTACTATGACGAGCTGGAAGCGCTGATAAAAAAAGCCTTCCGCGAAGGTTTCATGCGCGAAGGCTCTGAAAATCTATACCATACTTTTGCCGGCGTCAGCGAGCTTTTGGACTTTCTGGAGACAGCCCGGCCAGGTCTTTGATGACCTCGGCGGCGATCATAAGGCCCGCCGCAGACGGCACGAAGCTGATGCTGGCCGGCGCTTCGGCCGCGCTTCCCTGCGCCCGCCGCGGCTCTTCTTCCGAGTAAACAGCCTTGACGCCGCTGACGCCGCGCTTTTTCAGCTCGCGGCGCACGACCCTGGCCAGCGGGCAGACCCTGGTATCCTCTATATCGGCGCAGCGAAAAGCCGCCGGGTCGAGTTTGTTGCCCGTGCCCATGGAGGAGATCACCGCCACGCCGGCCTCCCTGCTGCGGCAAATTATATCTATCTTGGCCGTGACGTTGTCCACGGCGTCTACCACATAGTCAAAAGCGGCAAAATCAAAATCCGCCGCCGTCTCAGGCAGATAAAAGCACCGGCGCGCGCGCACGGTCAGGGCGGGATTGATGTCCAGAAGCCTTTCCGCCTCCACCTCGGCCTTCGGCCGGCCTACTGTGCTGTGCAGAGCGATCAGCTGGCGGTTGATATTCGTTTCATCTACCACGTCCTTGTCAACGATTTCCATCATGCCGACGCCGGCACGCGCCAGCGCCTCGCACACATAGCTGCCGACGCCGCCCAGGCCGAAGACCAGCACCTTCGCATCCGCAAGTCTGTAGCAGGCATCCGCGCCGATAAGCGCCGCCGTGCGCTGAAACTGCTGTTTTACCTCTTCATTCGCCCTCATCTCTTTTTCCGCCTTCCTCCAGCACCATGCCGATGACGCTGTAGATTATATCGCCGCCATAGCCCATGGCAGAAAGCCGCCTGGCCACGCGCCCGCAGAAAGCCCGGTCCACAGGCTTGCCGTCGAGGCGTCGTTCGCGCAGGAGCTTGCGGCCAAGCTCCATGGCCCTCTCTTTTTCCGTCAAAGTCTGCGCTACGAGCTCCTCGTAGTCCGGATTGTCTGCAGAAAGAAGCTCGTCCAGGCTTTCCCTGATCAGCTGGCGGCTGATCTTTTTCTGCGCCAGCTCCTGTTCGATGCGCCGCCGGCCCCGTCCCTTGCTGCAGGCCAGCATGTAGTAGTCGCGGCAATATCTGGCGTCGTTGACGTAATCGTATTCGCGCAGCATGGAGATAGCCTCGTCGATCTCTTCTGCCGCGAAGCCCTTGCGCGCCAGATAGTCGCGCACCTGTCCTTCCGTCTTGATTGCCGCCGCCACATAGCGCAGCGCCGCGCTTTTGCATTTTTCGCCGCTTTTATCCATGCTCCGTCCACCTACAGCTCATAGCTCTGGCCGGCAGAAGCGATCACACACTTCTCGCCCAGCCTCTCCTTGAACATGACGATCGCCTCCATGCCCGTGCAGTGCACAGGAAAGACCCATTCAAGGCCCAGCGCGCAGATGTTATTAACGATCTGAGCCTGCTGCGCCTTTGGCAGCACATAGAGGTGCATGCCGGCAATCAGGGCGCGGAGCTTCTGACCGGTAAACAGCTCCTGCGCGCGGGCGAGTATAGACATTACACCCTTGTGGCTGCAGCCGGAAAAGAGAAATATGCCCTCTTCCTCACGAACTGCGAGAAACTGCTCATGGTTCATTGGGTCCTGCACCCAGCGTGCTGCAGCCCCGTCTTCGGCCGCGCCGCCGGCTGCACGGCGGAAAAACTTTTCCGTCATCGGGTATGCGTCCAGCAGGGGGATATCGCCCACGAGCGTCATTGTCTCGTTGATATCCGTCACCCCGCTTGTGCGCACCAGCCGCGGCTGAAGCCTGTCTATTAATTCCCGGCTCCAGAGGAGGCCGTAATCGCGGTCTTCAACATTGCCGTTTTCATCAAGAGCGTAGCTTTCACCAAAGGCCTCGCGGTGTATATATATGGGCGCCCTGCTGTTGAGCCGGCAGAAGGCTTCCATTCCTTCAGTATGATCATAGTGCCCATGGCTGAGCGCTACCGCCTCCACATCACCCAGCTCAACACCGAGGCTGGCGGCATTGCGGGCAAACATGTCCGATGCGCCCACGTCAAAGAGAACCTTGTGCCCGCCGCTCTCGATAAGAATAGAAAGGCCCCACTCCGCATGGCAGCAGGATTTTTCAGTCGTGTTATCAGATAAAAAAGTAAGCTTCATGCCAATCCCTCCTGTTTGCGGCCGGCAGGCAGACTGTGCCGCTGACCTTCTGCTGACCGGCAGAAAGGTCAAGATCTATAAACGCCAGCTCTTTGCCGCCTGGCAGGCAGACAGCGGCAGCCGGGCAGCCGTCCTGCACCAGTTCCGGCAGATCTGCAAAGAAACCGCGGCCGCTATACTTGCCGGCGGCCTCCCGCCTCGTCCAGAGGGCAAAAAAGCCCTCCAGCCCCTGGCTGCGCACATAGGCGTTCTCAGCAGCAGAAAAAAAACGCCCAGCAATCTTCAGATAGTTGCAGGGCTTGATGACCTGTATGTCAAGGCCGCAATTGACCGGCCCCATCAGGCAGGCCCACAGACCGTCCGTGTGGCTGACGCTGAAATATATGTCCAGATTATCAAAGTATGGCTTGCCGGCCTGGCTTTTGCATATCCTGGCAGCCTGCAGCGCCGGCTCGGATATGCCATAAAGAGAGGCAGCCCTGCGAAGAAAAAGCTCGCTGTCCGCCGGGCGGCCGCCCCGGTCAGCGTTTTCCAGCAGAAAAAGCCGGAATTCCTTATTCATGCTTCTTCTCTGCCAGTCTCTCAAGCACCAGCTTATAGCCGTCGGCTCCGTACACCAGACACTTGTTGATGCGGCTGATGGTGGCTGTCGACGCCTTGGTCGCCGTTTCAATCTCGGTATAGGTCTTTTTTTCTGAAAGCAGTTTGGCTACCTGCAATCTCTGGGCGATCGCGTGCAGCTCGTTGATCGTGCAGATATCTTCAAAGAATCTGTAGCAGTCCTCCTGATCTCTGAGCGTGAGCACCGCCTCAAACAATTCATCTATGTCCGCTCTTTTGAGCCTGGATTCATAAGACATATCGACTGGCTCCTTTCTTTGGTTAAGCAAATTATAACACCGGCACTGCCCGTTCGTCAAACTAATTTCGTTAAACGCTAAAGTGATAAAGCAGCGAAGCTGATCTCGCTGACCATGAACTGCAGTCTGTCATTGCCCTGCCACTTGTGAACCTCCAGCGAGCCGAAGATCTGCTGCGCCGGGCGGCGCGCCTGCTCCGCAGAAAACGGCGCATCATGTCCGCGTCCGAACATCACGCACTGCACGGCCGCTCCGCTTTCCAGGCTCCGGGCCGTAAAGCGCACATGCTGCTTATGATCCCCCATGTAGTAAAGCTCGCTGAGCGTACTCGCGCGAAGCTCAAATAACGGCTTGCTGTTACCGGTGCCGAAAGGAGCCAGCAGCGAAAGCTGCCTGCCCAGCTCCGGCGTCAGCGCGCTCTCATCCAGGCTCATATCGACGTGACGCTTCGGTATGAGCAGCTCCGGCTCCGCGGCGCACAGCTCTTCCATGGCTGCCAATAGGCCGGCGCGGAAGGCAGGGAGATTTTCCTTTCTGAGCAGAAAGCCGCAGGCGCCGGCATGACCGCCGAACTTTTCCAAAAGCGTCTCCTGCGTCTTGATCAGGCCGTAAAGATCTACGCCCTCTATGCTGCGCCCCGTGCCCTTGAGGAAAGCTTCTCCTTCATGTGCGGTGGTGACGATCAGCGTCGGCCGGTAAAAGCTTTCTTTGATCTTGCCAGCTACGATGCCGGTGATGCCCTCGTGCGCGCCTTCGGCGTCGATAAGCAGGACAGGCGGCAGCGCGTCCTGCTCGATCTTTTCCAGACAGCGGCTGTAGGTCTCATCCTGCAGGCTCCGCCGCAGCCGGTTTTTCTCCAGCAGGCTGCCGGCAAGAGCGGAGAGCTGTTCTTCGTCTTTTTCGCCCAGCAGCAGCTCCACCGCCTGCGTGGCGTCGCCCAAACGGCCGCAGGCATTGATGTGCGGCACGATCACAAAGCTGATGTTTTCCGCCGAAATGCTGCCCGGCTTGAGGGATGCGCCCTCTGCCAGGATGGCCAATCCGCGGCGCTGACCGCTGTTTAAGACCCTGAGGCCGAACTTGGTGATAGTTCTGTTCTCGTCGATCAGCGGCATCACGTCGCCGACGGTGCCGATCGCGGCCAGATCGAGCACTTCTGTCAGCACCGATTTGGGCAGACCGGCCGTCTTCTGCAGGGCCTGCGCCACCTTGAAGGCCACGCCGCAGCCGGCCAGCTCACGAAACGGATAGCGCGAATCGGGGCGCTTGGGATTGATCAGCAGGCAGTCGGCCATCACATCGGTAATATTGTGATGATCGGTTACCAGCACCTCCAGTCCCAGCTCTTTGGCATAGTCTACCTCAGCGGCGGAAACGCTGCCGCAGTCCACAGTGATCAGCAGGTCGCAGCCTCTTTCTGCGATCGCGCGCACCGCCTCCATGTTGAGGCCGTAGCCCTCTTCAAAACGCGAAGGAATATAGTAGCTGAGCCTTTCCCTGTCCGTCAGATGGGCAAGAACCGTAAGCATCAGAGCCGTCGCCGTGACTCCGTCGGCGTCGTAGTCGCCGTACACGCAGATGTCGGCTCCCGCTTCGGCCGCCGATAAAATCAAATCCACCCCCGCTTCCATATCCGGAAGCAGGAATGGATCATAAGTCTTCTTCGGCTTATCTGTCAGAAACTCAGCGATGTCCTCTTCTGAAGCTATACCTCTGTTATATAAAATTTTTCTGATTATCGGGTTTATCTCCATATTCATCATTCATCAAACGCTGTCCCTGCTCTCATCAGCCCACGTAATCGAGCGGCTCCACGACCTGACCGTTTTCGCGCACCTCAAAGTGCAGATGCGGTCCGGTCGACACGCCCGTGCTGCCGACAAGGCCGATGACCTGACCGGCGCTGACCGTGTCTCCCACCTGGACGCGCCTCGAGCCTCTGACCATGTGACCGTACAGGCTGCTGATGCCGCCGCCGTGGTCGATGATGATACATTCGCCGTAGCTGTAATTGCCGTAATCCTGCGAAAGGATGACCGTGCCCGGCGCCGCCGCCAGCACGTTGGTGCCGTAAGAAGCGCCGATGTCGATGCCGGAATGATAGCGCCAGGTGCCGTATACCGGGTGCATGCGCCAGCCGAAATACGAAGTCAGATAGTGGCTGGCCGGCGCCGGCCATACCCAGGCTCCGTCACCCTGATATTCGGTGTCAGGACTGGTCATGCTCTGGATCTTGGCGGTCAGCGCCTCGGACTCTGCCAGCAGCTCATCCTCGCGCGCCTCCAGCTCCGCTACCAGCGAATCGAGCTCCGCCCTGTCGGCGTCAAGCTCGGCGCGCTTTGCGGCCAGAGCGTCCTTTTCCTTTTGCAGCTCAGCTCTGATCTCCTCAAGCTCCTCCGCTTCTTTTTGCAGGGTATCGAGCACATCCATGTCGTTCTGATAGATGCGCTGGATCATCTCCAGATTGCTGATAAACTCGGAAATGCTGTTTGAGCCTAAAAGCACGTCGATAAAGCCGATCGAGCCGTTCTTATACATGACGCGCAGACGGTCGTTGAGGCCGTCCTCGCGATTCTGCATGTCCTCCTGCTTGGATGCGATCTCTGCCTCCGTCCTGGCGATCTTGTCGCTGGCGGCACTGATCTCGTTGTTGAGGGAGCTGACCTTGGCGTTGAGCTCCTCTATCTTGTCCTCAGTTGCGGCCAGCTGGTTAGAGATGTCTTCTCTTTCGTTTTCCACGTCCTCGAGCTCGCTCTCCAGGTCGCTCTTGCTTTCGGAAGCGTATGAAGGGACCGCCAGCACAAACGTAACTACGAATATCAGCAGCAGGGATAAAAGTTTTCTTTTCATTTTATGCGTCGCCTGCCTTTCTCTATGCGTCAAGGAATTTTCTCATCGAGATGATGCTGCCCCAGGCGCCGATGCTGACGCCCAGCGCGATGAAGATGATCAGCATGTTGCCCGCCATGTAGCCCAGCGGGATCAGCGGGCAGGAGACGATCGCCATCACCTGCATGCCGAAGCCCTCGACGATGCGGCTGTACAAAAGCGATACCAGTCCGGTCGAAATCAGCGCCGCCAGCAGACCGATGATGATGCCTTCGGAAATAAACGGTCCCCTGATGAACCAGTTGGTAGCGCCGACATATTTCATGATGCGGATCTCTCTGGCGCGGGCAAAGACGGTCAGCTTGATGGTGTTGGAAACCACGACCACCGAAACCACGATCAGGAAGATCATCACCACTACCGCGCCGATCTGCAGGAAGTTGGTGATGCGCGTCAGCTTGTCCACGGTCTCCTGATAGAACTGCACGTCCTCTACGCCTTCAAATTCAGCAGCGTGTTCAGACACCGCCTGCGCAGATTCGATGGTGTCGACCGAGATCAGCAGCGAGGCCGGCAGCGGATTGTCGCCCAGCGAATCGAGCAGATAGCCGCTCTCTCCCCAGCGCTCCTTCATGATGTCCAGCGCCTCGTCCTTGCTCCTGTACGTCACCGCCGTCACACCTGCGTAATCTTCCATCTCAGCCGTGATGGCCTCCACCTGTTCTTCTGTCGCCTCGTCGAGCAAAAAGACCTCGACCTGGTCGTAATCCTGCTTGACCACTTCGGTGAAGAGGTTGAGGTTGACGGCGATCAGGAAGAAGATGCCCAAAATCAGCAGCATGGCGAGGATGGAAAATATCGAAGCCAGGCTCATGCCCTTGTTTCTGAAAATCTGCAGGAAGCCCTGCTTAATGTTATAAAACAGACTATTCAAGGCCATCCACCTCCTCGCCGGCATTCATGCTGTCGATGATGTAGATACCTTCTCTGTCGCGGACGATCTTGCCCTTTTCGATAGCGATAACTCTTTTTTTCATCCTGTCGACTATATCCTTGGCGTGGGTCACCATCACGATGGTGGTGCCGCGCAGGTTGATCTGATCAAGTAAATCCATGATCTCGGCCGCGGTAACCGGGTCGAGATTGCCGGTCGGCTCGTCGGCGATCAGCACCGTCGGATTGTTGACGATAGCTCTGGCGATCGCCACTCTCTGCTGTTCTCCGGCCGAAAGCTCCTCCGGATATTTATGCGCCTTGTCGGAGATGCCGACCAGGCTCAGTATCTGCGGCACCTGCTTGCGGATCTGGCGCCGGCTCTTGTGCAGCACCTCCATGGCAAAGGCCACATTTTCAAAGACTGTCTTTTTCGGCAGGAGGCGGAAATCCTGAAACACCGTTCCCACCTTTCGCCGCAGCTCAGGCACCTCCCGGTTGCTGAGCTTGGTCACTTCCTTTCCGTCTACCGTAATGCTCCCGCTGTCAGGATCGATCTCCTTGAGGATCAGCTTGATGAAAGTCGATTTTCCTGCTCCGCTGGGTCCAACCAGAAACACGAAGTCCCCTTTATTTATATGTACGCTTACATCGTCAAGACCCACATTGGTACGATAAGTTTTGGTGACATGATCAAAATTAATCATATTTTCCCCCTTATAGTACGTTTTTCTGCAAATTCAGATATATTATACTACATTTCGATGGTAAATGAAATAGAAAATCATGGCAGTAAATGTGTAGTTCCTGTGATGTCAGAAGAGCGTCACCAGATAGGCGGCTAAGTGGCGGATGTCTTCATCCGCCTGCGCCGGTTCTTCAGCGATGTAAAAATCCCCCTTTCGTCCCGCCAGATGCTCGGCCTGCCTGAGCGCGGCCCGGTCTGCGGTCATGTTGAATACGAGGCGGCAGATGCTGCCCCAACGCGAGAGGCAAATTCTGAGAGTGTCAAGGCCGGCCATCATGTGCGCCCTCTCCGGCCGCAGCACTAAAAGCAGCAGATCAAAATCAGCGCCGCTGACACCGCCATCGCCGCCGGCGCCGGTAAAGAGCGGCGGCTCGTCCCAGATCACATAATCGCCGGCAATATCCTCAGGCTCAAGCAGTACCGGCGGCGAAGCGGGCCTGCGCACTACCCAGTTGACGCCCCTGTACAGATTAGCCCTGTTATCCGTGCGCCCGCCCGCATGCTTGAGAGCGAACAGATCGGCAAACCTGCCCGGCAGAAAAGCGTTGTCAAGCCCGAGCTCATAATACAGCAGCGGCCGGCTCAGACATTCGCGGCAGCCGCATAGATGCGTTTGCAGAAAGGCCGTGCCGGCGCCGAGGGCTGCCATGGCCACAGCCAGCGAGGTGGCGATAAAAGTCGCGCCGGCGCCGCCGCTTGCGCCGACAATGCCGATGACTTTTTTCTTTCTGCTGCCGCCAGCTTCCCTCTCCATCGTTTCCTCCGCCTCTGTTTTCTTCTATCCTATCAGGCCGCTGATAAAAAACAACAAAAAAAGCAGAATCCGGCAAAAATAAGTCTTATTTTGCCGGATTTTACCCTTCTTTTTGCATATCGCCCGTTCGCCGCCCGGCATCAGTCTTCGTACTTGACGATGAGCTCGATGGTGTCAGGCAGGCTTTCAAGCTCCGTCTCCGCCACGCAGTACGGGTAGGTGACGATCTGCGAGACCGCCTCGCCCTCCTCTGGCTCGCTGAACAGCGCATGCACCCTGAGGTTGCTGCCGTCCTTGCTCTTGACAAGGCGCAGCTCCTCGATGCTGGCTCCGTAACCGGCGGTCGGTTTTTCACCTCTGGTGACCAGCACATAGACCTTGCCGTCCACCAGACAGCCCAGCGCCCGCTCCAGCTCTCTGTACTCCGGCACCACCTCCGTCTCTATCGCCTGCGGAACCTCGTCCTTGGCCAGCTGCTTAAAGCCGACATTTTTGCTGCCTATATCGTCAAACAGATCGAGGCCGAAGATCACAAAAGCCGCCGCCAGGACTACGACCAGCCCGCCCGCCGCCAGCAGAGCGCGCCGCGAAGGTTTCCTGAAAAGCTTTCTCTTTTTTTCTTCCGGCATAAAAAAACTCCTTTCCCCCATAAAGATCACTAATATCTTATATGAGAGAAAGGAGCGCGATATTCATGTATAAATCAGGCCAGCACGCTTCTGACGGCCGCTTCGATGTCGGAGGCGGTCATGTGGTATTTTTCCTTGAGCTCTTCAGGCTTGCCCGATTCGCCGAAGGTATCCTGCTGGCCGACCGCCGCCATCTTCACCGGTTTCAGGCGCGCAAGCGTTTCGGCTACCGCGCCGAAAAGGCCGCCGATCACGGAATGTTCCTCTGCGGTCACTACCGGTCCCAGCTTGGCTGCCTCAAGGAGGATCTCCTCGTCGAGCGGCTTGATGGTGTGCATATCGATGACGCCGATGCTGATGCCGGCCGCCGCCAGTCTTTCGGCGGCTTCCATGGCCTCGCTGACCATGATGCCGGTCGCTACGACCGTCGCCTGCTCTCCGCGGCGCAGCCAGTTGCCCCGGCCGATCTTTATGGCGGATGCATCCTCATAAAACACCGGCACCGCCGCCCGGCCCAGTCTCACGTAGCAAGGGCCCTCCATGGCGATCGCCTGCCGCATCAGCGCCTCTGTCGAAGGCCCGTCGCAGGGGTTGAGCACCGTCATACCGGGAATCGTCCGCATGAGGGCAATATCCTCAAAGGTCTGATGGCTGGCCCCGTCCTCGCCGACCGTGATCCCTGCGTGAGTAGCGCAGATCTTGACGTTGGCGCCCGTATAGCCGATGGAATTTCTGATGATCTCAAAGGCGCGGCCGGCGGCAAACATGGCGAAGGTGCTGGCGCATACCACCTTGCCGGAAAGCGCCAGTCCGCAGGCAGCCGCATACATGTCCTGCTCGGCGATGCCCATGTTGAAGAAACGCTGCGGATATGCCGCGGCAAATTCGGCCGTCATCGTCGACTTGGAAAGGTCGGCGTCCATGACCACCAGGTTCTGATTTTCTCTGCCTATTTCTACCAGCGCTTTGCCGTAAGCCTGTCTGGTTGCCATCTTTTCTGCCATTACTGCTCACCCTCCCTTTCTTCTGCGGCCAGCTCGTCCATCGCCTGTCTGGCCTGCTCGTCGTTCGGCGCCTTGCCGTGCCAGCCGGCTTCGTCCTCCATAAAGGAAACGCCCTGGCCCTTATGCGTTTTGGCGATGATCACCGTCGGCTTGCCCTTGCAGGCTCTGGCCTTGTCGAAAGCGTCAAAGAGCTGAGCAAAATCGTGGCCGTCTGCCTTCAGCACGTTGAAGCCGAAGGCGGCAAACTTTTCGTCGATCGGGCTCACGCTCATGACCTTATCGTTAGGCCCGTCGATCTGCAAGCCGTTCCAGTCTACGATCGCGCAGAGGTTGTCCAGCTTGTAGTGAGCGCAGGCCATCGCGGCCTCCCAGACGATGCCCTCCTCCAGCTCGCCGTCGCCCAGCAGCGTATAGATGCGGCCGGGATCGTTGTCGAGCTTGCCGGCCAGCGCCATGCCCACGCAGACGGCGAAGCCCTGCCCCAGCGAGCCGGTCGACATTTCGATGCCCGGCAGTTTTTTCATGTTCGGATGTCCCTGCAGGCGGCTGCCCAGCTTGCGCAGCGTCAAAAGCTCCTCGCGCGGGAAAAAGCCCTTTTCCGCCAGCGCCGCGTACTGCACAGGAGCGGCATGCCCCTTGGAGAGCACAAACTTATCGCGTCCCTTCATGCGGGGATTCTGCGGATCCACTCTCATCTCCCGGAAATAGAGGGCGGTCACGATGTCAGCGGCCGAAAGCGAACCGCCGGGATGCCCTGAGCCGGCGCTATGTATCTCTTCGATGACGTCCATCCTGATGCGGGCCGCAATTTTTTCGTATTCTCTTAGCTCCATGTTATCCTCCGTGTCATTTATATAAGCGAGGCGCGCTTCCCCGGCGCGGGCGGGCGCATCTCGCGCCGCCCGCGCCGGGGCCGCTGCCATATTGCCTGATTATATTCTAACGGCTTTGCGGCTGATTGGCAATTCCCAAACTTACGCTGAGCGCTTTTTCTACGTCAGGCAGCTGACTTTCGCTCAGAGCGCCTATCCTTTCCTTCAGCCGCTGCTTGTCGATAGTCCGCAGCTGTTCCAGCAGGACTACCGAATCCTTGCTGAGTCCGCCCTGTGTTGCTTCAAGCTGGACATGAGTAGGCAGCTTAGCCTTGCCTGTCTGCGATGTGACCGCGGCCACGATGATGGTCGGGCTGTATTTATTTCCCACGTCATTCTGTACTACCAGTACAGGCCTTACTCCCCCTTGTTCAGAGCCTACGACAGGACTGAGATCAGCAAAAAACAGGTCTCCCTTTTTTACTATCAAGTCCAACACTCCCTTTATCTCACAATCTCTGTTTTCCCCTGGTGTTTGCGCCGCGTCCTTTGCCGCGCACGGCGCGGGCGGCGCTTTGCGCCTTTTCTAGCAGCCGGTCAGTTCTTTGAGCGCCATGGCTGTAAAGTATGCTATATCCGTGGCCAGCAGTCCGTATTCCCCTGTGGACCGGGCCGCCAGGTCCCCCGCCATTCCGTGGATAAACACGCCGGCTGCCGCCGCTTCTGCGGCCGTTATGCGGCCGCCTATAGCCTTATGCTGGCCGGCCAGCGAAACGATTACGCCCGTGAGCGCGTCGCCCGCACCGGCAGTCGCCATGCCGGGGTTACCTGTAGTATTAATATATGTTTCTTCGTCGTTTACGGCTACTAAAGTCCCGTGTCCCTTGAGCACCGCGACCGCGCCTGTCAGCTCGTGCAGGAGGCGGGCCGTCTGCAGCCTGTCCTCTTCGCCGCCTGAGGCTGCCTTGCCTGCAGCCTCTGCTTTGCCTGCGGCAGCCAGCAGCCTGGCCGCTTCGCCGGCGTGAGGCGTGATCACCGTCGCTGCGGGCCGGCGGCTTCTGAGCTCGCGAAAAAGCCCGTGCTCCGCCACGATATTGAGACCGTCGGCGTCTATCACCAGAGTGCCGTCAAAGCGCCTGATCAGCTCTTTGACGAAGCTGACGCTCTCCTCTCCTTTCCCCAGTCCCGGACCTACCGCCGCCGCGTCAAAGCGGCCGAGGTCCAGCTTGGAAAAGTCGCGTTCCAGACATGTGGCCTCCGGAACGCCTGTCTGGATGATAGGAAATAGTTCCGCGGGGATGGCGACCTGCACCAGACCGCTGCCGCTCCGAAGCGCCGTCCGCGCTGCGATCACCGCCGCGCCGGCCATGCCTGCAGAGCCTGCGGCGATCAGCACACGCCCGCAGTCTCCCTTATGTATTTCCCGTCTGCGCTTTCCGATGATAGTTTGGACAAGTTCACGGGTTATAATACTTGTTTTCATATTTTTCTCCTGATTTTTCTGCCGCCGCGCCGGAAAGCGCATAAGCCGCTCAGCACCTAGAGGCCGAGGAAGATCATGGCCATGAGAAAATAGATCGACAAGGCCACGGCGTCTGAGATCGACGAGATGGCCGGGTTGGCGATCAGGGCCGGGTCCAGCTTCAGCTTCTTGACCAGCAGTGGAATCATGCTGCCGAGCACCTTGGCAAAGATCACGATCACCAGCATGGCGCAGCAGACCGTCAGCGCGATCAGCGGGCCGTTGCCGTCGATGAGCCAGATGCGCGCAAAGTTAAAGAGACTGAGGATCACGCCGACGATCACGCCGATGCGCACCTCCTTCCACAGCACCTTGGCCGCGTCGGCAGGCTCGACCTCGCCCATGGCCAGACCGCGGATGATCAGGGTGGCCGCCTGCGAGCCGGTGTTGCCGCCGGTGCCCATCAGCATCGGCATATAGGCTACCAGGCAGATCACCTCCGAAAGTCTGTTTTCAAAGCTGGTGACGATCATGCCCGTAAAGACATAGGCCACCATCAGGATCAGCAGCCACGGCAGTCTGTTCTTGGCGTGCTGCCAGACGGAAACGTCCAGATAGTCCTTATCCGAATCCTCCCAGTCGATGATACCGGCCATACGCTCCATATCCTCGGTGTTCTCGTCATCGATTACCTCGAGAATATCGTCCATGGTGATGATACCCACCAGCCTGTTTTCGTTATCCACTACAGGAATGGCCAGAAAGCCGTATTTCTTGAACTGTTCGGCGACCTCCTCCTGGTCGTCGTATACGTTGACCCACACGTAGTCCGTGTGCATGATGTCCTTGATTCTCACGTTTTCGTCGGCCACCACCAGCGTGCTGAGCGAGACGATACCGATCAGCTTGCGGCCCGTATCCTTGACGTAGCAGGTGTAGACGGTCTCCGCGTCCATGCCCACCTTCTTGATGTGCGCCAGCGCCTCGGCCACCGTCATTTCTTTCTGCAGACTGATGTAGTCCGGCGTCATCAGACTGCCGGCGCAGGTGTCGGGATAATTGAGGAAGGTGTTGATGAGCTTGCGCTCGTCCTTGGGCGTCTTTTCGAGGATCTTGTCGACCAGGTTGGCCGGCAGCTCTTCGAGCACGTCGATTTTGTCGTCGAAGTCCAGCTGCTCTACGATGTAGCTGAGCTCGGCGTCGGTGATGCCGTCTACGATCTTGAGCTGGTCGTCGGACGGCAGGTAGGAAAAGACTTCTACCGAAACGTCCTTCGGCAGCAGCCTGTAAATGACAATAGTAGATTCAAGGATGTCCGGCTCGCTGAGCAGTTCTTCAAACAGCTCGGCAATATCGGGCTCCTTATGCTTGAGCAGCACGTCTCTGGCCTTGAAGTATTTCTTCTCAGCGATGCACTGCATGATTTTTTCCAGGGACTCGTCAAAGGCCTGGTCGTTCTTGATCATCACTGACTGATCCATATTGCTCCTCCTTTTCGTTCAGCCGCGCCGAACTCCAAAAGCAGGACGGGGATCAGAGTTTTCTCTTACCCGCGCTGACAAAGGAGCAAAGCCGGCGTATTCTGTCTTTTCATGATGTTTGTCCTGGTTAAATCGTTTTTCCCGTCAGGAACGCTGTCCATATTCTTTACTCCTTTCCTGTGAAATCTTGACCTTAATATTATAGCGCACTACCCCGCTTTTTGGCAAGGCTATAGTTGCTCGAAGCCGTGTTCACCGGCAAGAAGCGCGCTGATCTGAAGCTGCGGTCGCGATAAAAGCCGCGGCCGGAGACAGCTTTCTTGTTTGTGAAAAAATATTTAATATATTGTATACACAGATGTTGACAAGGTTGATTTAAAGTGCTAAATTCTAGGTGTGGAATCATATCCGATCCAATAACATATCATTTGGAGAAAAGAGGGAAAAGATCATGGCAAAAATTGTCGAGCAGTACATCGAGATCGCAAAGAAAAAGAATCCCGGCGAGCCTGAGTTCCATCAGACCGTCGAGGAGGTGCTCAATTCTATCGAGCCCGTTCTTGAGGCGCATCCGGAATACGTCAAGTCCGGTCTGATCGAAAGGCTGATCGAGCCGGAAAGAGGCATCAGCTTCAGAGTCGTTTGGGTAGACGATCAGGGCAAGACGCAGGTCAACAGAGGCTACAGATACGAGTTCAACAGCGCACTGGGACCTTATAAGGGCGGTCTGAGATTTGCGGCCAACGTATATCCTGGCATCATCAAGTTCCTTGGCTTTGAGCAGATCTTCAAGAACAGCCTTACCGGCCTTCCTATCGGCGGCGGCAAGGGCGGCGCTGACTTTGATCCTAATGGCAAGTCAGACGCAGAGATCATGCGTTTCTGTCAGGCTTTCATGACAGAGCTCTACAGACATATCGGTCCTAACACCGACGTGCCGGCCGGCGACATCGGCGTTGGCGCCAGGGAGATCGGTTATCTGTTCGGTCAGTACAAGAGAATCGTCAACAGATATGAAGGCGTTCTCACCGGCAAGGGTCTTGCTTTCGGCGGTCTGGCCGGCAGGACTGAAGCTACCGGCTACGGCATCGTTTTCTTCGCCAGAGAGATGCTCAAACACTTCGGCGAGAGTCTCAAGGGCAAGAGAGTGGCCATCTCCGGTTTCGGCAACGTAACCTGGGGCACCGCTACCAAGCTCAACGAGCTGGGCGCCAAGGTCATCACCATCTCCGGCCCGGACGGATACATTCTCGACGAGGACGGCGTTTCCGGCGAAAAGATCGACTATCTGCTCGAGCTGAGAGCTTCCGGCAAGAACATTTGCGCACCTTACGCTGACAAGTTCCCGGGAGCCAAGTTCTTCCCTGGCAAGAAGCCTTGGGAAGTTAAAGCGGATCTGTACATACCTTGCGCTACTCAGAACGAGATCCATATGGAAGACGCCAAGGCGATGGTCGCCAACGGCTGCAAGTTCCTCTGCGAAGGCTCCAACATGCCGACCACCAACGATGCGCTCAAGTATCTGATGGACAACGGCGTAGTGGTAGGTCCTTCCAAGGCTGCCAATGCAGGCGGCGTAGCCTGTTCCTGCATCGAAATGGGTCAGAACGCAGGTCACACCGTGTTCTCGCCTGAGCAGGTTTACGCGCAGCTGGAAACCATCATGGTCAACATCCACAAAAACGCGGCGGAAGCCAGCGAGAGATACGGCCTCGGCTACAACCTGGTAGCAGGCGCCAACATCGCCGGCTTTGAAAAGGTCGCTCAGGCCATGATGTCTCAGGGTCTGGTATAAAAGCCCCATTATTTAATACGACTGGAATTGCAAAGAGCCGCCCGCGGGCGGCTCTTTTAGTGCAGGCAGACCCCTGCTCCTGTTATACGGGAATTAGCGTGCATTAGCGAAATTCTCGCCTTTTGATAAATCAGTGCTGTGCCAAGAGAATTTTCAACCGCAAAATTCTCTCCAATTCGCTTCAGCCACAGCGGCAAAGAGAATCAGCGCAATTCGGCGGGCAAAATGTCTCTCTTTGCCTGGCAAAGCCGCCGCAAGGAGAGACTCTCAGGGGCTTTAAATCGTTGTGATCTAAGCAGATTCTCTTTTCATCCAGTTCCCAGCGCGATTGGTGAGACTTTTCGTGTCTGAAATTCTCTTCGCAGTGGGACGAATTTTAAAAAGGCGAGAATCTGCTCAGATTTAGCGCTGATTCACTGCGGATTCACCGCTGATTCACCGTTGATTCGCCGCCCGCACCGCTCTCTCGATGGCAGGAACGGTGCACATGGCCAGCGCGCCGCAGACGGCGATAAGGATAAAGGTCGTCGCGTAGCTTCCTCCTCCGGCGCTGACTAGGGCGCTGGATGCGGTCGGGCCGATCAGGGCGGCCGGGATCAGTGAAAAGTTGGCGATGCTGAAGTTCACGGAGTAGTATTTGTCCCCGAAGACATTCTTGATGTAGGCGGCGGCGATGGTCGGCGAGCCGGCGTAGAAGAAGCCTGCCAGGACAAGGCCGGCGATGATGAGCGCGCTGCTGGCAAGCGCGGCTCCTGCGATCAGGGCCAAACCGGCGCCGAGCTGAAGCAGGCAGTCTGTCACGAGAGCCGTCCGGCGCCCTTTCCCGTCGAAGACAGCGCCCATCAGCACGCGGCCGGCACCGTTGCAGAGGGAAACCACCATTCCCACTATGGCCGGCGCGCCGAAGCTGGCGGCGATTACGGCTGCACTGTTTACGACCATGAGACCGGCCGCATTGGTGATCACGTTCCAGATTATAAAGATCCAAAAAGGCGCCGAGCGCAGCATCCGTCCGGCAGGCACGCTTTTCGCTTCGGCAGCCCGGCCGTCTCCTGCTTGCGCGGCAGCTTCGCTTTCTCCAGGCTGCGCGGCAGTGGTCGCGGCGGCAGCAGCGCCGGTGCCGCCAGAAGCCTG
>CALWNX010000128.1 GCA_944382925.1 uncultured Clostridia bacterium
GCCATCCTCAAAAAAATACGCCAGGGCGGCGGAAAGATCATTCTTTCCAGCGACAGCCACTGGACGTCTTCTCTGGATTATGCTTTTGATGAGGCGCGCCGGCTCGCGCGCTGCTGCGGCTTTGACAGCCTTATGACCGTCGATGCGCAAGGCCGCTTCGCCGAAGAGGCGCTGTAGCCGCCTTATCCTATATCCCTATGTCCGCCGGCCGAAAGCACAGTGGCGAGCCAGGAAACACGGTCCCTCTTCGCGGTAGAGGCGACATTCCGCAAAACAGCGCTTGCCTGTCTGCGTCAGCACAAATTTCTCACCGCCGTACTCGATGACATCGCCCGCTGCAAGCTGCGAAAAGTCCAGATCCGCCAGCGTTATATCCGCGCAAAACCGCTGCTGGCACAGCGCGCGCTCGTCTTTGTCCGCGGCCAGACGGCGGCTGCCTTCTCCGTCGAGGAAGGACACCTCTCTGTCCTCTGCCCCGTGGTGGCTGTCGCAGCCCGCATGCTCCTCCGCTCCGCAGTCACCCGCCCTGCCGGTCATGATTTCAAGGCCGTGCTGAAGCGCCGGCAGGATAAAGTCGAGGTTTTCCCGCACAGCCTTGGGACTGCCGGGCAGGTTGATGATCAGCGTCTGCTTTCGCATCACGCACACCCCGCGCGAAAGCATGGCCCGCGGTGTGATCGCAAAGGAACGGTAGCGCATGTATTCGGCAATGCCAGGCACCAACCTGTCAGCTGACGCCAGAGTCGCCTCCGGCGTCTGATCGCGCGGAGAAAGCCCGGTGCCGCCGGTCGTCAGCACGAGATCATATTTTTCCTCGTCGCTGAAGCGTCGCAAAAGCGCCGTCAGCTCCTGCGGCTCGTCACCGATCAATTCCATGCGCACGACCTCGATATAGCCGCTTTGCGCCAGCATTTCTTTGATCAACGGGCCGCTCTTGTCCTCGCGCTGCCCGGCCGCGCCCTTGTCGCTCAAGGTAATTACTGCTGCTCTGAACATACTGTCACCCCTCTTCAGCGCGTAATATATCGCGCATTGACGATGCGGCCGCTCTTGCCGCCGCTCTTTTCCACCAGATGAATATCGCCGATCTCCATGTTTTTATCGATGCCCTTACACATGTCGTAAATCGTCAACAGGGCCACGCTGACAGCGGTCAGCGCCTCCATTTCCACGCCCGTCTGCGCTTCGGTCTTGACCTCGCACTCGCAGCATATCTCGCAGGCGGCTTCCCGCGTCTCAAAGCGCACGCTGCAGCTGCCCAGCGGAATGGCATGGCACATCGGTATCAGCTCCCAGGTCCTTTTGGCAGCCGTCACCCCGGCCACCGTCGCCACCGCCAGCACGTCGCCCTTGGCCGCCGTGCCGGCCGTGATGGCGGCAAAGATCTCGCGGCTGACCCTGATCGTCCCGCGGGCCAGCGCCCGGCGGCTGGTTTTAGCCTTGCCGCTGACGTCCACCATGCGCGCGCGGCCGTTTTCATCGAAATGATTGAATTCCATGTTTCCCCTCGCCTTTTGTCTTTTACGCCCTACTCTTTTATCCTAACAAACAAGGCTCTCCGCACGCGGAGAGCCCCTCGATAGTCTTAATTGCCCAGAAAATCCGTTACTGCTTTCCTGACGGTGTTGCCGTCCGCCTGACCCTTAAGCTTGGCCATGACAGGACCCATCAGTTTGCCCATGTTCTGCTTGCCGCCCTCAATGCCGAGCTCGGCCGCTACTGCTCTGACAGTTTCCATGATCTGTGCTTCTGAAAGCTGTTAAGGGAGGTATCTTTCCAGGATTTCGATTTCGGCCCGGTAGGAATCTACCAGATCTGTTCTGCCGGCTTTTTCAAAATCAGCAAGTGCATCTTTTCTCATCTTAACTTGCTTGGTCAAAATGGCGATCACGCCCTCGTCGCTGAGCTCCTGTCTGCTGTCGATCTCCTGCTGCTTGACGGCAGCGCGGGCGAAGCTGATCGTGTCTCTGGCGACCTGATCTTTGGCTTTCATGGCGGCCTTGAAGTCCTCCATCAGCCTTTCTTTGATAGTCAAATCTATCACCTCGGATTAGTATTTTTTAGCCTTTTTTCTCGCAGCCTCAGATTTTTTCTTTCTCTTAACGCTTGGCTTTTCGTAATGCTCTCTCTTTCTGAGCTCCGACATCACGCCGTCTCTGGCGCACGATCTCTTAAATCTCTTCAGAGCGCTCTCCAAGCTTTCATTCTCTCTGACGATTACCTGTGCCATATCCCGATTCACCTCCTGACTAACATGAAATCAATAAGCCTTGTGAACAGTCATCGAGCCGATAACGGATATATTATACTATCTTTGGCCGGCGGGTGCAAGATGTTTTTGTCGCGATGCAAGATTTTGCCGACTTGCAGCTTTTCCGATTATTACGCAGCGACCGCCGTTTCCCTCAGATGCGCGAGCATTGCCCCGCCGAGGGAAGAGAGGGCAAAAAATTCTCCTCTCTCAGGCAGCAAACAATTTAAAAAGGGAAGGCTCGCAGCTGGGCCGATGATTTGAGCGGCTCAGCTGCGAGTTTTTTTGTATAATCCGTCTTGACAGCTCGCTCAGGCAGCGGCTTTTTCCCTTGGAGCGCGTTCGGACAAGGATCAGAGGAGAAAATTTTGTCCTGCCGCTTGTGCCTGGGTCGGAGCTGCGGCGCCCCAGTCGGCGCCGCCGTCTGCAAGGACTTGGCTACCTTTCCATCAGCTCCCGCGCCTCGCGCAGGCTGATTCCTTTTTCGCGGGCGATGCGGGCCAGGTCTTCATATTCACACTTGCGGCGACGGACACCGTAGCCCGCCGATTCCTTAACGCGCACCGCTCCGGCCGCCGTCTCTTCGCTTTGCAGGCTGCGGTCAAGCACATAGCGCACCGCCGCGGACTGCCTGAGGCCGAGCGTCTGCGTATGCTTGAAAAAGGCGGCCACTACAGCCTCGCGGCTTGCTTCGTCGCAGAGCGCGCAGATCATCGTGCCGGGGCGCGACTTTTTCATCAGCACCGGCACGGCGTACACGTCGCGCGCTCCGGCATCAAAGATCATCTCCATGGCAAAGCCGATCTCTTCGGCCGTCATATCGTCCACGTTGCAGGAAAGCTCCAGCACCTGCTCGCTGCTGCCGCTGCCGGCGCTTTCGCCGATCATCGCCCGCACGCAGTTGGCAGCCGGAAAATCCTTCTGCCCCATGCCATAGCCCGTCGCCTCGACGCGCATCAGCGGCAGCGGAGCAAAACGGTCTACGAAGTATTTGATCAGCGCGGCCCCGGTCGGCGTACACATTTCACCGCTATAATCGCCGGCAAAGGCCGGGATACCGCGCAGAAGATAGGCGGTCGCCGGCGCCGGTACCGGCAGGATGCCGTGCGCGCAGCAGACGCTGCCGCTTCCCACTCTCACCGGCGAGGCGACGATCTCGTCAGGCGCAAGCCGCGCCAGCAGCAGGCAGACGGCGGCGATGTCGGCGATGGCGTCCATCGTCCCCACCTCATGAAAATGTATCTCCGTCACCGGCACCTTGTGCGCCGCGCTTTCCGCCTCGGCGATCAGCTTATATACATTGATTATATCCTCTTTGACTTTTTCCGGCGCGGAAAGATGCCCGCGGACGATGTGCTCGATGTCCGCCAGGCCCCGGTGCGCATGGTCGTGGTCGTGCGCATGGGCGTGGCCGCAGCCGTGATCGTGGCTGTGCTCCTCTGCGCCGCCAACCTGCACGGAAAAATGCGTGCCGCCGATGCCGCACTTAAAAGAACGCTCGCAGCCGACCGTAACGCCCGGCAGGCCAAAGTCATTCATTTCCCTGATAAAAGCGTCCGGCTCCGCTGTCAGCTCCAGCAGGGCGGCCGCCAGCATGTCGCCCGCCGCACCCATGCTCAAGTCGAGATATAAGGTTTTCATAGCGTCCTCCTCTTAAGCGATATGATTGATCATGCCGGCCAGATAGCCGGCCCCAAAACCGTTGTCGATGTTGACCACCGAAACGCCGCTGGCACACGAATTGAGCATCGACAGCAGCGCCGTCAGCCCGTTAAACGAAGCGCCGTAGCCCACGCTGGTCGGCACGGCGATCACCGGACAGTCCGCCAGACCGCCGATGACGCTGGCCAGCGCGCCCTCCATGCCGGCGATCGTGATGATGACGCTGGCATTCATAATATCGTCCAGATGCGCCAGCGTCCTGTGCAGCCCGGCCACGCCCACATCGTACAGACGCTTCACCTCGTTGCCAAGGAAAGCAGCGGTCAGCGCCGCCTCTTCCGCCACCGGTATGTCGCTGGTGCCGCCGGTCGCCACCAGCACGTAGCCGTGACCGTCAGCAGGATGACCCTGGCCGATCATGCCCACGCGCGCTTCCTCGCGATAATCGAGGGCAGATTCGCGCCCGACATATTCAGCCGCTTCCCGGCTCATGCGCGTGATGAGAATGTTCTGCTGACCGTTCTGCATCATGGTGCGCGCGATAGCCGCGATCTGCTCAGGCGTCTTGCCCGCCCCGTAGATTACCTCCGCGGTTCCCTGCCGCACGCGGCGGTGCAGGTCGACCTTGGCAAAGCCTATATCCGCAAAAGGTTCTTCCTTTATTTCCAGCAGTGCCTCGTCTACCGACAGCCTGCCTTCCTTTACAGCCGTAAGGATTTTTTTCACATCACCGTTCATTTTCTCACCTCCAGATCGAGCGTCACCGTCTCGTAATATTTCTTCAGCTCGGCGACGATTTTCTCGCGCTTTGCCAGCACCAGCGTAAGCTGCTCGCCGCGCACCTGCAGCCTGGCCGCGCCGCCGGCATGCCGCACGCGAAAATCTCGCAGCCCGAGGGAAAAAAGGTATTCCTCCGCTTTCTCGGTCGCCGCCAGCTTGGCCGCCGTCAGCTCTTCTCCCGTGCGCACGCGCGTCGCCAGACAGGCATAGGCCGGCTTGTCCCAGGTGCGAAGCCCCGCTGCCCGCGAAAGCCGCCGCACCGCGTCTTTAGTCAGACCACATTCGCGAAGCGGCGAACGCACCTCCAGCTCTGTCAGTGCCCGCATGCCGGGCCGCTTAGCCGCATCATCAGAAGCGTTGGTTCCATCGATGATCAGACTGTAGCCGTCCTGCGCGGCCGCTTCCGCAATCAGGGCAAACATGCGCTTCTTGCAGTGATAGCAGCGCTGCGGTCCGTTGGCGGCTACCGCCGGTTCTGCCAGCGCGTGCAGAGACAATATTTTCAGCCGGCCCGGCTGCTGAGACTGCGGAGACTGCTGCGATAGCTTCTGAGCCAGCTCCTGCGCCAACTCCTGCGCCTCGGCGAATTCCCACTGCGGCTGAAACTCGCTTTTCACGTAATAGGCGGTAAAGTCAGCCCCCGCCTGCAGGGCCGCATATAACAGATATGTCGAATCGACGCCCCCGAAAAAGGCCAGAGCGAAGCGCCGGTTTTCCTGCCAAAAATCCCTCAGTTCCATTTTCCTTCCTTTTCCTTCCTTTCTGCCGGCTGAGGCCGTCAAAGATTGCTGTGCCTGCGGCTGCGTGCGTCAAAGATTGCTGTGCCTGCGGCTGCGTGCGCCTCTGAAGCGTTCGCCCAGCTCCGTGATACACATCAGCGTGGCGATCAGAAAGAGGCCGGGGATGACGATGATCCACCAGCAGCCGGCCAGCAGGCTGTTTTCAGTGAGAGAAAGCATGCTCCCCCACGAGATTATTTCCAGCGGCAGCCCGATCCCCAGAAAGCTCAGGGTCGATTCCGCCACGATAGCCCCTCTGATGTTCATGATCACCATGAACATGATCGAAGAGAAAAAGTTCGGCGCCAAATGACGCGCCAGTATGTGAAAGAAGCCGCCGCCCATGCAGCGCGAGGCGAGCACGTAATCGCTGTGCACAAGCTGCCTGACCTCCGTGCGCACCACCTTGGCGATGCTCATCCAGGAAGTGAGGCCGATCACCAGCGAAATGCTCAGCACCCCTGCCTGTTGCCATAAGGCCTGCAGCAGCACCACCAAAAGCAGATTGGGCACGCTGAGAATAATTTCCGTCAGGCGCATGATCAGGCCGTCGAGCCAGCGCGGAGCCAGACCGCTGCAGGCGCCGATCAGCACGGCCAGCAGAGCCGAAACAGCCGTCGCCAGCAAACCGATCGTCAGAGAAATGCGTCCGCCGTACCAGATCATGGAAAAAATATCGCGCCCCATCGTATCCGTGCCAAAGAGGAATTGCCGCGAAGGCCCCTCGGAGGCGTGCGCCAGGTCCATATAGGCAGGATCATACGGGATGAAAAGCTCACAGCAAAGGCAGCCTGCCACGATCAGCACCAGGAACAGCGCCGGCAGCAGAGGCTTTTTTCCGGCGGCAAGGGCAGATGGCGATGTCATTCTTTTCTTAATCATGCGCACACGCCCCTTCCTCTGCCGCAGCTGCTGCAACTGTCGCAACTGCCGCTGCTTCAGCACCGTGCTTTAAACGGCGGTCGAGGCGCTCGCCAACGGTCTGCGCCAGCAGGCTGCAAAATATGACTACCGCGCCGGAAATGAGGCACAGCAGCATCAGCAGGTTGTAATCCTGATAGCGCGCGCTCTCATAGGAAAGCGTTCCCAGGCCGGGGTAGGAAAAAACCGCTTCCACCACGTAAGTGCCGCCCATGATGTGAGGCACGGCCAGGGCCATGATGCTCAGATATGAAGGCAGCGCGTTGCGCAGGCAGTGGCGCAGGAGAATCGCACTTTTGCTCAGGCCACAGGATTTCTGCAGCAGCACGTATTCGGCCCGCACCTCCTCCATCAGCCTGTTTCTGACCATATATGAATAATACCATAAATGTCCCAAAACTACCACCAAAAGCGGCAATACGAGATGCTGCAGCCTGTCCCACAGCCCGCCGTCTCCGGGAGTATACGCCCCGCTTGAGGGCAGCCAGCCCAGCGCGACGGAAAAAATCAGGATCAGCAGCAGCGAAAGCCAGAACTCCGGGATACAGCTCAGCGCCGTACCGATCCGGCAGATCAGGCGGTCAGCAAGGCGGCCTTCGTGCCAGACGCAGAAAACGCCCAGCGCCAGCGCGCCGGCAAAGACGAGGACAAAGGCCGTGCCGCCGAGAATCAGCGTGTTGACTGCCCGTGAGCCGATCACCTCCGTCACCTCGGTCTTATACTTGTAGGAAATGCCGAAGTCCCCCTGCAGCGCGCCTTCAAGCCAGCGCGCATACTGCACAGGCAAAGGGTCGTTGAGCCTCAGCCTCTCTTCGGCCTGCCATCTTTCCTCCGTGCTCATCTTCTCCACGCGGTCGCCGTAGTAGGAAACCAGCGGGTCTCCCGGCGCCAGTCTGGCGATGAAAAAGACGAGCAGGGAGAGCAGGAAGAGGCTGCCAAGCAGCAACAGCAGTTTTTTGCCGTAATACGCGATCATCCCCGCGCCCCCTTTCGCACAAAATGTCCCGGCGCCACCTCTGTCAGCGGTCCCTCGTTTTCGCCCTCCTGCGGCCTGTAGGGCACGAATTTTCTCGCCCTTGCGCGGCGCGGGTCAGGCAGGGGAACGGCTGCCAGCAGCGATCTGGTGTAGGGATGGCGCGGGTCGCCAAACAGCTCCGCGGCCGCCGCCGTTTCGACCAGTTTCCCCCGGTACATCACGCCCACGCGGTCGCAAAACGAGCTGACCAGCGCCAGATCGTGCGCGATGAAGAGCATAGAAAAGCCTTCTTCTTTCTGCAGGCGGCGAAAGAGCGCGATAATCTGCGCCTGCACCGTCACGTCCAGCGAGGTCACCGGCTCGTCGGCCACCAGCAGCTCCGGCCCGGTGATCAGGGCGCGAGCGATCGCCACCCTCTGCTTCTGGCCGCCGGAAAGCTCTCCCGGATAGCGGCCGGACAGCTCTTCATCCAGCCCCACCCTGCGCAGCTGACAAACGATTTCTTCCGTCAGGGTAGCGCGCTCAGGGCGCAGATGGTTGATCTTCAGCGGTTCGGCGACGAGATCGGCTACCTTCATGCGCGGATTTAAGCTGGCGGCCGGATCCTGAAAGATCATCTGCCGCGAGGTAGCCAGCATGCGCCTGTGCCGCCGGCGTGAAGCCCGCTCCAGCGTATCGACGCCGCGATATATGATCTGCCCGGCCTGCGGGCGGTAGATATTCATCAGGCAGCGGGCCGTCGTCGATTTGCCGCAGCCAGATTCGCCGACCAGAGCGAAGATCTCGCCCTTCTGCAGGGTGAGGGAAAAATCGTCCACCGCCCTGATCGCTTGGCCCCGGCCCAGGTGAAAGCTGTGCGTCAGGCCGCTGACCGTAAGCAGATTCTCACTCATGGCGCGTCCCTCCTTCTGTTTGCGGGCCGCTGCTCGCGGCCGGCCGTCTGCCGAGCTTCGGCAGGGCCTGCATCAGCTCGCGCGTATAGCGGTGGCGCGGCGCGTAATAAATTTTCTCCGCCGTGCCGCTTTCTACTATTTCACCCGCGCACATCACCGCCACGCGGTCCGCCAGCCCGGCGACCACGCCCATGTCGTGCGAAACCAGCACGATAGCCGTGCCCGTCTCCTCACGCAGGCGCGCGAAAAGATCCATGATCTGCGCCTGCACCGTCACGTCCAGCGCCGTAGTCGGCTCGTCGGCAAAGATCACGCGCGGCTGCTGGGCGATGGCGATGGCGATCACGCAGCGCTGCCGCATGCCGCCCGAAAGCTCATGCGGTGCCAGCAGATAGCGTTCCTCTGCGCGTTCAATGCCCACCTGCTCCATCAGCTCAAGCGCCCGCCGGCGCGCTTCGCTCCGCTTCATGTGCGGAGCATGCACCCTGACCGCCTCGGCGATCTGCGCGCCCACCGCAAAAGACGGGTCGAGCGCCCCGAGCGGATCCTGAAATACCATGGAAAAGTACCGTCCGCGCAGGGCTTCCATCTGTCTGCTGCTGTAATTCGTGATGTCAAGATCGCCGGCGAGGATGCGGCCGCTCCTGATGCGGGCCGCCTCCGGCAGCAGCTTCATGATGCTCTTGCAGAGCACGCTCTTACCGCAGCCCGACTCGCCGACCAGCGCCAGCACCTCGCCGGCGGCCAGCGTGAGGGAAACTCCCCGCACGGCTTTCTGCTCTCCCGTTGCTGAGGGAAAGCTCACGGACAGATTTTCTATCGTCAAAACGTTCGTCATAAAATCACCTTTTCGGCCGGCCATGCCGGCCACCGCGGAGTTGTCAGCGCATCAGCGTCCATTCCCTCACATTCCAGAAGATGCCTACGCCGTGATGCCCCATGACCGTCTCTTCATCGATGCCCGAAAGCGCATCGACAGCCACGTAATCGGCATCTATATAGCAGATAAAGGCAAAGGCCGGATCTTCAGCCAGCGCTTCCTGAAAAGCATCGTAGGCCGCCGCTCTTTCCTGCGGATCCGCCGTCTGGCGGGCCCGGCGCAGAAGCTTGTCCACTTCCTCATTGGCATAGCTCGAATAGTTGGCCCCCTGCCCGCTGCCGAAGACCTTGTAGGTATGGTCGTCCGCATCGAAGGGGCTGCCCCAGCCGATCAGATAGGCCATCTGCCCGCTCCAGTCCACCTGGGCCGGAATGTCGACGCTGCAGCCGATGCCCACCTCTCCCAGCTGCTGGCTGACCGCCTGCGCTATATCAAGGCGCACCTGATCGCCGGCGCCGACGCTGAGCACGAAGCTTATTTCTTCCCCGTTCCGCTCATAAATTCCCTCTTCATTCAGCTGGCAGCCGGCTTCCTCCAGAATCTGCCGCGCCCGCTTCTGGTCGTATTCGTAGCGTTCCACATCCTCGTTGTTATATATGTTCATCTGCAAAGGGCTGTAAGCTGCCACGCCGTGTCCCTGCAGGACCGCATCCACGATGGCCTGGCGGTCGATGGCGCAGCAGACGGCCGGAATCAGATCGCGGTTCTGCTGCCAGAATTCATGGGCGAAATTGAACATGATGCCGCGGTAATCGGCAGTCTTCATATTGTATACACTGTAGCCGTTGGCGTCCTCAAAGCGCTCGGCGTCACGAGGCGTAAGCAGCGCCAGATCGAGCTCCCCGCTTTCCATCTGCAGCGCCCTGGCGTTGTCATCGGTAACGATCTTGAAGATGATGTTGTCGATGTTCGGCTCGCCTTTAAAGTAGTCTTCGTTCTTGACCAGCGTGATGGCCTGTCCTTCGTCCCAGGAAGCCAGCTTGTAAGGCCCGGTGCCGACCGGCTGGCGGAAAAAATCGGCTTCCTGCATGTCCTCTCCCGCAAGCAGGTGCTCGGGCAGAATCGACATCGTCATATAGTCGAGGA
>CALWNX010000129.1 GCA_944382925.1 uncultured Clostridia bacterium
CCTTCTCTCCTGATCGACTCAAGCAGTTGTTCCTCGACAGGCTTATCGAGGTCGACCACATCATATGCCAGCAAGGTGGAAGTTTCTTCGATGTCTATGGTGAATGCAGCAGTGTTTCCGCCGCTTATGGCAAGATCTATGTCGCTGGTTCTGCGATAATCTCCTCTTGCGCGTGAGCCGAAAAGGATTATCTTATTTAAATCGTGTTTCTTCGCCAGCTCTTTTATTTCTCTGATTACCTCTGGCCTGATGCCCGTATCCATCGTTTCTGCCCCTCCGCCTGCAATTTGATCTGCTTTTATTTTACATGCAAACAAATAAAAAAGCCAGTAAAATTCAAGATCTTACTGGCTTTTTCAGAGCTTCGTCAGTGTTTTGTTAGAACAGAGGAACAACTGCTCCGCCGTAGGTCTCTTCCATAAACTGCTTTACCTTGTCGGATTTGAGCGCGTTGACCAGGGCCTGAATTTTTTCGCTGTTCTCGTTGCCGTTGGCTACTACCACTACGTTGGCGTAGGTCTTGGCCGCCTCGGAGTCGTTGGCTTCAACAGCGATGGCGTCGTCGAGGCTGAGTCCGGCGTCGATGGCGTAGTTACCGTTGATAACGGCCATGTCCATGGTCGAAAGAACTCTCGGCAGCTGCGCCGCTTCCATTTCAACGATCTCAATGCCCTTAGGGTTGTCTACGATGTCGATCTTGGTAGCCAGAAAACCGGCCTCAGGATCGAGAGTGATCAGACCTTCGGCTTCCAGCAGCTTGAGCGCGCGGCCTTCGTTGGTGCCGTCGTTAGGTACTGCAATCTGAGCGCCTTCTGCCAGCTCGTCAAGGCTGGCGGTCTTGCCTGCATAAAGTGCAAACGGCTCATAATGAATCTCGCCGGCGCTTACCAGATCGGTGCCGTTTTCTTCATTATAGTTTTCGAGATAGCTGATGTGCTGATAGTAGTTGGCGTCAAGCTCGCCTTCGGTCACGCCTCTGTTCGGCAGGATGTAATCGTTGTACTCAACGATTTCCAGCGTATAACCTTCTTCCGCCAGATCATCCTTGATCACTTCCAGCACCTCGGCATGAGGAGCCGGAGTTGCGCCTACCTTGATGACGGTGTTTTCGCCGTCTGCCTCTTTCTCTCCGTTATCGCCGCCGCAGCCGGTCAGAGCCAGTGACGCAGCCAGCACCAGAGAAAGCGCGGTTGTGAGAATCAATTTCTTTTTCATCGTTTTTTCCTCCCAGATTTTTTTAAATGTTTATTGAAAAGCCTTTTAAACTACTTCAATCTCTTGTCAAGCTTCTTGGCCGTTATCATGCCGACCTCCTGGAAGATCTGCACGATCACGACGATGATCACGATCGTAATCAGCATGATCTCATCCTCGTAGCGGTAGAGGCCGTAGTTGGTGGCCACCGCGCCCAGACCACCGCCGCCGACGATTCCCGCCATGGCCGAGTAGCCGAGGATGGTCGTGATGGAAATCGCTGCGCCGATAATCAGCGAAGGCTTGGCTTCAGGCAGCAGCACCTTGTAAATTATCTGCCATGAGCTGGAGCCCATGGACTGCGCCGCTTCGATCACGCCGCCGTCTATTTCGCTGAGGGAAGATTCCACCATGCGTCCCACAAACGGGGCGGCGGAAACCACCAGCGGAACGATAACGGAAGTCGGGCCGACCATGGTGCCGACGATGGCTTCTGTCACCGGCAGCATCCAGATGAGCAGGATCAGGAACGGTATGGAGCGGAAAATGTTGACGATCACGCCCAGCACCGCGTTTACCGGCCTGTTCGGGCAGATGCCGTCCTTGCTCGTAATATTCAGGATCACGCCGATCGGAATGCCGATCGCGTAGGAAAGGATCATGGACACGATCACCATATACAGGGTTTCCCATATCGAAGTGCCCAAGAGGGCAATCATTGCATTATCCAACATTGAGACCTTCCTCCTTGTACTTTACATTTTTCTGATCAAGATATTCTTTGATCCTGGCCGTCACCGCTTCGTCCTCCGGCAGCTGTATCAGCATCTGCCCGTAGGCTACGCCGTCGATATTTCTGGTATTGGCGCCGAGGATGTTGACATTCGTATCGCAGCTGCGGCTGAGTCCGGAAATGATCGGCTCGAAGGCCGAGGTGCCGTCGAACACCAGGCGCAGGCAGCGGAAGCCTTCTGCCTCCGGCACTCCCTGATTAGTTGGCAGGATCAGCTGCTTGGCGATCTGCGATTTCGGCGCGGTGAAGACCTCCGTCACCGGTCCTTCTTCGACGATGCGGCTGTTGTCGATGACCGCCACCTTGTTGCAGATCTGCTCGATGACCTTCATCTCATGCGTGATGACGATGATCGTCACGCCCATGCTGCGATTGATCTCCTTGAGCAGCTCCAGGATCGAGGACGTCGTGTTCGGGTCCAGCGCGCTGGTGGCTTCGTCGCAGAGCAGCACCTTCGGGTTGGTGGCCAGCGCCCTGGCGATGGCTATTCTCTGCTGCTGCCCGCCGGAAAGCTGTACCGGATAAGATTTTTCCTTGTCCGCCAGCCCGACGACCTTCAGGAGCTCGCGCGCCCGCTCGCGTGCTTCTTTCTTATCGACGCCGGAAATCTCCAGCGGATAACAGATGTTGCCCAGGGCTGTCCGCTGGCTCAGCAGATTGAAGCTCTGGAAGATCATCGACATGGACTGCCTCTTTTTGAGCAGCTCTCTGTGCGTTATAGTGCCGAGGTCGACCCCGTCGAAGATCACCTGTCCCTCGGTGGGTCTTTCCAGAAAGTTTATACAGCGTATGAGCGTGCTCTTGCCGGCGCCGCTGAGACCGATGATGCCGAAGATGTCGCCGTCTTCGATCGTGAGATTGATGTCGCGGATCGCTTCGACTTTGGTCTGGCCGTTTGTGTAGACCTTGCTGAGATGCTTTAATTCGATCATATCCCTTTCC
Organism: uncultured Clostridia bacterium; assembly: GCA_944382925.1. Classification (GTDB taxonomy): domain Bacteria; phylum Bacillota; class Clostridia; order Peptostreptococcales; family Anaerovoracaceae; genus Fimisoma. Next base: position 2,930 of record CALWNX010000129.1, read on the forward strand.
TCTCTAAAAAAATAAGCAGGCCGCCTTTTGCTTCCTGCTCGTGTAATCCTTTGGCTTTAATGAGGCCCCATCCTCTTTGCAAAGCATCAGCAGCTCGGAAGCAATTCACGCGAAAACATGCACATGCCCATCGTCATGCACATCATCTGCATCATTGCTCTTCTGCCTGCAAAGCTCTGCATAGGGTTTCTCCTTTCCGGGGCTTTGGTTATCGCGCTGCGTTCTGCCGCACGATAACAATCAACTACCATACATTATGTGACATATCCGGGCTGCTGTCAAGGATTTTTTTCATCAGGCGCTCGGGCCTAATTTTTGGGGCGGCGGTTCCGGCGGCGATTCCAAGGCGATCCCGGCGATTCCGAGGCGATTCCCTCTAAGCGGCCAGAATCCGGCCCGCAAGTGAACAGAGGACAAAATTTTATTCTCTCTTATATGGCTGCGGCCGTTGTAAGGGAATTTTCTCGCAGTCACGCCCGCAAATCAGGCGGAAAACGGACTTTGAGAGGCAGATTTACGTTGGAGCGACCCGATTTTATTCTTGGACACCTAAATAAAAGACGTTAGAGAATAAAATTTTGTCCTCTGTCTTCTTGAGAGCGAGATTTTGGCGCAGTTGAGGGAAAAATCCTGTCCTGCCATGAGATCAGGCAAAATCATCAAGCCGCGGTCAGGCGGCCAAGCGGCAACCAGGGCGCAGTTATTGCGCTGCCGCTTTTATGCGACCTCCCAGCCTCGCAGGAAGTCTTCGATCACCTGCAGAATATCGCTGCAGCTCCCGCTGGTGACTTCGACATTGAGCGGCAGCTTGGGATCGTGCAGCGACTTGCGCAGCAGGCACCAGCCTCTGACCTTTTCGTTGTCGAAATTGATGCGAACCCCTTCATAGTTAGGGCGCACAACGCTGGCGCCAAAAGCCGCGCCATTTTCGTCGATCCAGCTTTCCAGGCCGTCGAGCACCTGCTGTCCATAGGCGGCAAAATCGTCCCGCAGAACGGTAAAACGTTTTTCCAGCGCCTCAGTCGGTTCCCTGAGGCTGTCCAGAACGGCGGAAAGATCGGCGCCTGCTTTTTTCATCTGCGCCGCCTTGATCACGATCTTAGTGGCCAGATAAGCTCCGTCATCGAGGAAATAGTTTTCTTTATATGCGGCGTGGCCGGAGGTTTCGATCGCCAGCTGGCTGTCGATGCCCTGACGGTTAAGCTCGATCGCCTTGTTGATGACATTTCTGTAGCCGCGCCTGAATCTCAGATGCTTAAGACCGAGGCATTTTTCCAGATATTCAGTCAGTTCATCGCTGGTGATGCTGTCCGTCACCACGGTTGTTCCCGGGTGCTCGGGCGCGATGAGCGCCGCCGCCATGGCGACGATCGCGTTTCTGTTGATTTCACGGCCGTTCTTGTCCACGGCAGACGAACGGTCCACATCGGTGTCAAAGATCAGACCCAGGTCGGCGTGGTTGTCCAGCACCGCCTGGCAGATCGAGGCCATCGCCTCTTTGTTTTCCGGGTTCGGCTGATGATTAGGAAAGCTGCCGTCCGGCTCCAGAAACTGGCTGCCGCTGACATCCGCACCAAGAGGCGCGAGCACGTTTAGCGCATAAAAGCCGCCGGCGCCGTTGCCCGCATCTACTACTATCTTGAGGCCGGCCAGCGGCTGCTTTCCGCCCACTTCTTTTTCGATCTTTTCGCGCAGAAAAGCGCAGTATGTAGACATCAGCTCCGCTTTCTCCGCGGCGGCCGGGGCGAGCTCCGTTTCCGGCTCAAGCTGAGCGGCAGCCCTAAGGATAGCGCTGATGTCTTCCTTGTCCAGCCCGCCCTCGCGGCTGAAATATTTAAAGCCGTTGCGGTCCTGCGGCAGATGGCTGGCGGTGATCATGATCGCTCCGTCACAGTCATATGCGGCAAACTGCGTGGCCATGAACATGGCCGGCGTCGAAGCCAGACCGCAGTCGAGCGCCTTCGCGCCCAAAAATGCGAGGCCGCGGCAGACATGCTCCTTTAAGCTGCCGGCGCTCAGTCTGCTGTCATGTCCGACGGCGATCTTCAGCTCTGCCGGCGCTTTGCCGCAGCGGTCAGAAAGCCATTTGCCGAAAGCAGCCGAAAGGCAAAACGCTTCCTCCGGCCCCAGGGTGCGCGGATTTTCGCCTTCAATCGCTACGCCGCGGATATCACTGCCGTTTTGTAGGCCACTGTAATCCCTCTTCATGATCGTTCTCCTTATTTCCTTATCTTATTCATTTTATGAAAGCAGCTTCACAAGCCCTAAAAATATGAAGCACAGCGTAAACCAGACGAATGTATAGATCGGACATATCTGCCCCATGATATTATACGGCAAAGATGAATAATCCCACACGTCCCAGCCCAGCTTGATATTGACTATCAGGCCCACGCAAAACTCGTAGGCCGTGATCAGCAGCGCTCCGGCCATGGCGGCTGCGATCAGGTTCATGGACATGAGCCAGTCTGACAGCAGGTAAAGCGTGAGCACGCAGGCTCCGCCGGTGAGCACCATCGACCAGTGCGTGTAGCCGCGGAAAATGGCTTCGAGCAGGCCGTAGGCCGCGCCGCCGAGCGCGAAAACAAGCAGCTCGGCGTATATTGAACTGTTTCCGTCTGCAAAGAATTTTTCACTCATAAGGTTATTATGAGTGCGTGCTTCTCAATTATGCGGGCTAAAGACTGTCAATGATAGCGGTAATTTTATCCTCGGCGGCCGCCATGATCGCCGGCACGTCCTTGCCTATTATATCCAGTTCTTCGGCTGAGGCGAAGAAAGTTTTCTCGATGCCGAAGAGAGCGCACAGGCCGCGCACATACTCATAGCCGAAATTAAAATCCCGTATCGCGCTGCCGGCGGTGGTCACATAGCTGAGGCTCTGCGCCCGGCACTGGCCGTGCGGGATGCCTTCGGGGCTGTAGATAAAGGTAAGTCCCGTCACGGAGCAGCGTTCGAGGTAGACCTTTAGCTTGGAAGGAAACGACAGGTCCCAATAAGGCGCGCCGATGAGAATGTGATCGGCGGCGATGATCTGACGGGCCAGCGCAAATTCTTCGTCATCCCATTTTCTGCTTCTGGCCAGCGCGTCGCGGTGCGCAAGCCTTTCTCTGTTCAGCGGCTCGATGTCCGCAGCGTCAAGGTCGACCTCTGCAAAGCTCCAGCTCTCGCCCGCTTTTGCTTTTTTAAATTTTTCGATATAGTTGCGGCACAGCCTGAGAGTGCGCGAATCCTCGCCGCGCATGCAGGCGTTAACAAACAGAAAATTCATCAATAAATCCTTCCCTCTTCTTCTCCCTTCAGTATCCTCAGCGCGCCCTGAGCCAGCGCTCTCATTTCGTCTTCGCCCGGCATGATCACAAACTCTCCCAGGTGCGCGGCATATTTTTTGATCAAAGCGCACATCTTCTGCGAATGCGCCACACCGCCAGTGAGGATTATCGCGTCGACCCTGCCTTCGAGGGCGACCGACATCTGCGCGATGCCCTTGGCGACCTGATAAGCCATCGCCTCGTATACCAGCGCTGCCTGGCTGTCTCCGGCCGCGATCATTTCCTCGGCCTTGCGGCAGTCCGTCGTGCCCAGATAGGAAAGCATGCCGCCGCGGCCGCTGATGAGCTTTTCTACTTCTTTTTCCGTATATTTGCCGGAAAAGCAGAGTCTCGTCCAAAGTATGAGCGGAATGCCGCCCGTTCTCTCCGGCGACATCGGTCCATCGTCGTAGCCGGATACATCGATCACGCTGCCCTGCCTGTGGGCGCTGACGGTAATGCCGCCGCCCATGTGAGCGATGATGAGACGCAGCTCTTTGTATTCTTTGCCGATCGAAGCCGCATAGCGCATCGCCTGTGCCTTGGAGTTGAGCAGATGGCAGCAGCCGTAGCGCTCAAGCTCAGCCAAGCCGGAGATCTTGGCTACCGGCATCAGCTCGCAGCCCATGGTCGAATCGTATATAAACGATGGGAGCCCCAGCGGTTCAGCGATCCTGTAGGCCAACTCCGCGCCCATGCTGGAAGCATGCGGCGGGTTGTCGGGGCTGCGCATGGCCCGGCAAAGCTCCGGCGTCACTCTGTAGCCGCCTCCGGCGAGACCGATGATCATGCCGCCGCGGCCGACCGCCGCCGCCAGATCGTGCACATCGTAATTTTCTTCTGCCAGCACCTCGCGGATCAGCTTCTCTCTGTAGTCCATCTGGCCGAAAATATCGCCCATTTCCTTAAGCAGCTGCGGATCGTGGGTGATCGTCCTGCTAAACAGCTCTTCCCCACCGCGGAAAACCGCGATCTTGGTGGTCGTGGAGCCGGGATTGATCGCCAGAATGTCCATACCTTTCTTTTCTGTCTGTTCTTTTGTCTGTGTCATTTCTGTCATCTCCTTATTTTATCAACTCTCTGAGCATTTTTATTTCTGCGCCATAGCCGGCAAGATCCGGCTGCGGTGTTTCCAGGATGAACGGCAGGCCGTCAAGCAGCGGATGCGTAAGGAGCCTGGCGAAGGCGTCCCGGCCCAGGTGCCCTGCGCCGATCACCTCGTGTCTGTCCTTGTGCGCGCCGAGCGGGTTTTTGCTGTCGTTGATATGTATGGCTTTGAGATATGAAAGACCGATTACACGATCGAATTCCGCCAGCACGCCGTCGGGATCTGCGGCGATGTCGTAGCCGGCGTCGTGCACATGGCAGGTATCCAGACAGACGCCGAGCTTTTCTTTCAGATTCACCCTGTCGATGATTGCGGCGAGTTCCTCAAAGCTGCCGCCGATCTCACTGCCCTTGCCGGCCATGGTTTCCAGCAGCACGGTGGTCGTCTGCTCTTCTTTAATGATGTCGTTTAGCAGGCGGCTGATAAGCTCGATGCCGGCCTCCGTCCCCTGTCCCACGTGACTGCCGGGATGAAAATTATAGTAATTGCCCGGCGTATATTCCATGCGCGCCAGATCGTCGGCCATCGTCATATAGGCGAACTCTCTGGTTTTTTCTTCTTTGGAGCAGGGATTGAGGGTGTACGGGGCGTGTGCAACGATCCTGCCGAAGCCGTGCTCTCCGGCCAGCGCGAGAAAACGCCCGACGTCCTGCGGGTCGATTTCCTTGGCGCGGCCGCCCCGCGGATTTCTGGTGAAGAATTGCAGCGTGTCCGCCTTGATGGAAATCGCCTCTTTGGCCATGTTTTCGTAGCCTTTAGCCGAGGTCAGATGACAGCCTAAATAGATCATACCTGGTTTCTCCTTAATTTTATGCCTTTATCATATTATATCATATCTGCCGGCGCAGGAAGGTGTTTTTTTCTCAGAAAGAGCCTGATCCCGGTTCTCATCTATTCTGTCATTGAACTATCTCAGGCGATAATTTCCATGACCGAAAGAGTATGTTGCATTGATATCGGATTTTGCCAAATCTTACTGTTCAGAGTGTAGACAAACCCCTAGACAACTTCATTTATGAATTTATCTGGGGGGCTGGCTTTCTCTTCGTTTAATGGTGAATGTTGTAGTTTTTTTGAAGAAACAAAAAAACTACAACAATTGAGCGTCAGCTGGGCCGTTTTTAAGTGTGCCGTGGGCGCAATGTTGTAATGTCTTGCACATTTCTGCCATAATTACAACCAAAATGTTGTAACCAGTGCGGCTTTCTCTAAAAAATACAACATCGAGCTGATTTGGGCTCGCTGTGGCTGTCTGCGATTTTTAGCTTTCACCGCTATGTTGAAAAAACGCATGGCGCAAGATGAATTTTGCAGGAATTTTCTTCTCTTTTCTGCAATCTGGCCGGTCCGCAAGTTGAAAGGTGCCTCTTAGGCATAATCA
>CALWNX010000130.1 GCA_944382925.1 uncultured Clostridia bacterium
GGCTCATTTGCCCTCAATTGAGGCCATTCTGCTACTGATCCGCCGCTCTGAGCCGAAAACTGACCCGACCGCAGCGATCTTTTTTTCTTAAGAGGCGCATTACAAAAGAGCAGAGAAAAAAACCTTGTCCGCTGTTTTCGCAGAGGCGGCTTTGCAGCTCTTGTGAGAAAAAAGCCTGTCCGCGCTTTCCTCTAATCTCAACTTTTTTCAAATTCAGCACGCGCCAAGATGAATTTTGCAAAATAATTCTCCTATCTCGCGCCAATAAGGCTGTCAGCAAGTTGAAACAAGAGCTACGTTACCGAGGCGAGCTGCCTGATGTTGCTTTTTCTTTAACGCGATTTTGGTTTGAGCATGCCTAAGAGGCACCTTTCAACTTGCGGACCGGCCAGATTGCAGAAAAGAGAAGAAAAATGCTGCAAAATTCATCTTGCGCCATGCGATTTTTCAACATAGTGGTGAAAGCTAAAAATCGGGCGGCAGGCCTGCGAAGTGCCCCCCGCTGAGCGCAGGGGCAGCGCTTCCCTCTAAGCGATCGAAACCGGGCCGGCAAGGGACCAGCGGACAAGCTTTTTTTCTCGTCGCCTTGATTTTGCGGGTGTTGCGAAAAGAGCGGACAAAGAATTGTTCTCTCAGCCGCGCTGCGAGAGACTTCAAGAAAAAAATCCGGCAGAAGATTAGCTTCTGCCGGCTCATTTGCCCTCAATTGAGGCCATTCTGCTACTGATCCGCCGCTCTGAGCCGAAAACTGACCCGACCGCAGCGATCTTTTTTTCTTAAGAGGCGGATTACAAAAGAGCAGAGAAAAAAACCTTGTCCGCTGTTTTCGCAGAGGCAGCTTTGCAGCTCTTGTGAGAAAAAAAGCCTGTCCGCGCTTCCTTCTAATCTCAATTTTTTTCAAATTCAGCGCGCGCCAAGATGAATTTTGCAAAAAAATTCTCCTATCTCGCGCCAATAAGGCTGTCATCAAGTTGAAACAGGAGCTACTTTATCGACGCGAGGCAGGCAGGCAGTTTAAAAGCGGCGCGCTCAGCGCCGCTTTTTCGATCTTAATATGATGGCCACGGCTGCGCCGGCTGCCAGCAGCGCGACGACCAGTCCCTGCCAGCCGTACGGCAGCCTCTGCCTGGCCGCCTGCGACGCCTGCGCGTCTTCCTCCGCGGCTGCCGCGCTGTCATCTGCCGCGCCTCCTTCTGCTGCGCCGTCATCTGCCGCGCCTCCTTCTGCCTCAGCGCCGGCGGCAGGCTCCGCCCTCACGCCTCTGACTAGGAGCCGGTGCGTGTTGACAGCATAAGGCGTGCAGGTCACCAGAGTCACATAGTCCTCGCCCTCCTGCACGAGCAGATCGGCAATCTCATCAGGCTCCACGGTCTTGATCTGGTCGATGCGGTAGGTCAGCGTCCTGTCGAGCACGTGGATATAAAATTCGTCGCCCACCTCAAGCTCGTCGAGATCCGAAAACAGCCGCGCGCCCGGCAGGCCGCGGTGGGCAGAAAGCACGCAGTGCGTACCCTCCCCGCCGACAGGCAGCGAGGTCATGGGCAGATGACCAACCCCCTTGCTCAAGACCTCGTCCTCCACCGTGTGATATATCGCTAGCCTCACCGATATTTCCGGGATTTCCAGAGTTCCCATCACACCGTTGCCTTCAGGGTTGAGCACGGCAAGATACTGCTCGTTATCAGCAGAAAAGCTCGTCTCGTCAAAGGGATCGGACAAGACGACGGTTCCGCCTCTGATGCTCTTGTTAAACTCCTGCGCCTCCTGCCAGAGCGCAGAAAGCTCCGCCGGCTCCGCGGCCTGCACGGCCGTCTCGTAGCTTTCGGCAAGCTGCTTTTGCAGCCTGCTGTTCAAAAGCTCGCTCGCCAGCGGATACAGGGCCAGCGCGAAGCCTGCCACCAGCAATATGATGATCAGCAGCAGGCTCCACGAGGCCTTCTTGTTATTTGGCTCTGCGCTCATCGCTTACGCCTGACGTCTGCGCTTCCACAGGAGCAGGCAGGCGATGCCGCTCAAAAGTGCGCCGCAGCCAATCAGCAGCACTATGCCCCTGTCGCCCGTTTCAGGAAGAACGTATTTGGTGCTGTTGTAGACGGTCTTATGATAATACGCATCTGCTGTCTGCGCCTCGTTACCCGTGCTGCCGCCCGTGCTCACATTGCCGTCCAGGCTGCCGCCCGTCTGAGAAGCGGTAATGGTAAATTCGATGTTTTCCGTCATGATATAATAGTCATCCGGCGCCTGTGTCTCGGTCAGGAGGTAGTCTCCCTCATCCAGTCCGTCGATCGTGAGAGAGCCGTCCGCCGCGGAAATCACTTCCCTGACTACTCCCGTCAGCGTCTCAAGTCCCGCAAAGCCGGCCTTCGGCGTGGCGGTGTAGGAGCCATCTGCGGCCGCGGCAAAATCGTAAACCTCCGGCGAAAGAGCCGTGTAATTGCCGCCCGTATTATCTATGAAATAATAGTCCGCCTTGTCCTTGCTCAGAGTAAAATGCGCTCCGGCCAGAACTATGTCCCTGTGCCCAAGCTCCGCCTTAAGCACCTCAAGACCATAGGTGTATACGAAGGTCTCGTCCTCTGGCGTCGTATACGTCGAGTCGATATCTACCTGCGGATCGTTGGTATATGTCAGGGTGACGCCGTTTGCGTTGCCGCCAGCGCCTACGGCAGCCTCATCATTCAAAACAGCCTTGTATGCTACGGTGATCGTGGTTTCGTTTTTTATCTTGGCATAGTCGAAATCGAAGCTCACTACCGTATCCGTTCCGGCTGCTGCTGCGCTCGGGCTGCCGGCCTTGAGCGCGCCGGTTATCTCCTGGCCGCCGGCGTTCGTGACGCTTACGGTCTGCCCTTCGATCCAGGTAAGTCCCGCGCTCATGGTATCGGTGAGCTTGAAGACCACATCGCTGTCGGCCACATTTTCCGCGTATTTAGGCACGTCAACCGTGACCTTGTATTCTACAACATCGCCGATATCGGCGTTGGCCTTGTCACCCCAGGCGTCGCCCTCCTTGACCTGCTTTACCGGCACCGGAGCGTGCGACTTGGCGGAAACGACGGTATCGCTGTAGGCAGGCGGCTCCTCATCGGACAGGGTCGGCACCATCGTCAGGAGCGGATTGTATACGGTGCCCTCGGCACCCTCCATCAGTATGTAATAATACCCCATCTCGATGTCCTCAGCCTTAGCGGAGCTTTCGCTGCCGGAAAGGGAAATTTCCTTATCCGCCGCTGTGGCCGCGCCGATATTGGTCTTGCAGGCGTCGAGCAGATCTTTTACATCTGCTGTTTCAAGATCTGCTGCTTTGTCAATGCCTGCTGTATCAAACACACTTTCATATTTGTCGCTGAGCGTATACATGAGCGCGCCCGGTGTAACCGTGCTTTCTTCTATCTCCACGATTCTGTAGAGCTTGATCTTGGTCACGCCGGTCACATCGTTGACGGTCAGGTCAAAGCTGAGCGTCGCGGCGAAGGCTGTGCTTATGGAAGCAAATACCATAAGGCAGCATACGAGAAAGGCGATTAATCTTTTGCTATTCATTTTCTCCTCCTTAAAATCTTCTTATCGTAGCTTAAAGTTTTCTTGCTGTCCTGTTCCGCTGCAGCAGCAGGCATAAAGCCAGCGCCAGCATCGTCGCCGCCAGGGCGAAGAATATTTCCTTGCCTCCGCCCGAGCTGTCAGGCATCGGTACTCCCTGATAGTTCTTGATGGCCGATGAAATGTATACTCTGCCGCCGTCCATGTCAGGATCAGTGAGCACAGGGCTGGCAGCCTCGCTTCCGTCGGCATCGAGCGCGGTCATGGTTATGGTTCCGTCGCCGGCCCGGTAGATTCTGAGCATCCCGTTCATATCTACGTATCCGGCCAGCGGCTCGGTTTCGACGAGATAGTAGTATTTATTTGTCGCAAGACCGCTGAAGGACAGGACGCCTTTATCGGAGGTCAGCGCGCCGTCTTCTGTCAGAGCGGTCTGGCCGTTGACCTTGACGCCTTGGGCGGCAGAAAGCTGCTTGACCTTATCAAGCGTCAGTTTGCCGTCGTTGTCCGCCTCATAGAGCATAAATCTGACGCCCGCGAGCAGGCTGTTATCTGCGCCGTCCGTCTTGGTGATATCGAGGTCAAAGCCTCCTGCTACGGTCAGCGTTACTTTGATATCAAACTCTATATCGTTTACGATCATATTGGCAAAGGCATCGCCGTTAAGCTCTATGCCCTGCGCCGCCAGATCTACTGTCGTCTGCTGATTGGCGTCCCACACGGCCGCCTTGTCGAAGGAAAGATAGTGTATGTTGCGCCCCTGCTCTGTCGTCTCCCTGACCTCGTAGGTCAGATCGACATAGAGCGGCTCGTATTCTAACACTATTCTGTCGTATTTGCCGCCGTCTGGTGTATTTGTTTCTTCTTCCAGGCGGTAGCCATAATACGGCACCCTGATCGTTATCTTGTCGCCCGGCCTTGGTTTGGCAATATACGGTTGCTTTGTATTATCCGCCGGATCGGAGCTGAGTACCATTCCGGCTGAGCTGTATTCGAGCTCAAGGCCGATCACGTCTGCCACGGACGGATTGTCGGCTTCCCACGCGGCCAGCACATCCTTGCCCCAGTCCTGCGTCAGAAGCTGCGAATTCTGCGCGGTCTTATCGCCGACAGCGATATCGCCATCCGTCGTGCCCAGCCTGAGCGCCGTGCTGTTTTCGGTGCCGTCCTCGTTGTATACCTCTTCGCGCAGGTCGTATGTGCCCGGCGTCAGCGTTATTTTCTTGCTGTCGGCATGGTATCTGCCGTCGCTGAGCATCCAGTAGTAGCTGATCTCAAAGGTCATGCCCTCGTGCATGCCCATGCCTATCGGCAGGCCGCCCATCCACTGCTCCTCGGTAGCGGTGAGCGTAGGCCCGTTTGTACCTGCGCCGGTCACTTTTACCGACTGCGGCTCTTTGAGCGGCTCGCCATCTATTTTGGTGAGCCAGATCTCCGTATAAACCCAGGCGTCTATACTGCTGCTGAAGCCGGTCGCCACCGTAGGCACCTCGTAATAATGGCCCTGCAGCCAGCCGGCGTTAGCGCCGTTCTTGTCCACCACCTGGCCAAAGCTGTCGCTGCCAAGCGCAGCCTGATAGCCGGGATAGCCCTGCAAAGCTGCCGTCGCCCAGGTCTTTTTGTCGTCGAGCCCGACGACCAGATCATTGGAAAGCGAATCCATGATCGTCAGCTCTACATCCTGTCTGTGGTCATAGAGGCTGTCGACAGCGATCGTCTGATCCTCACCGGCGTAAACATCCATATAGGCTATGAGCCTCAGCGGCCGCGTCGCCGTTGTCGGATCTGTTCTTTCGATCGTTATCCACTCCATGCCGGGATGCACGATGGTCCACGACGAAGAGCCCTCGCCGCCGGTAAAGGCCCCCTGCAGGCTCTCCTGCTCCCCGGTTTTCCAGTTTTCCAGCTCTGTCACCGCGCCAGCGCCGTTTTGTATCGCATAATGATAATTTGCTCCCTCTGTCGAGGAAAAATCGTTGACGATGCTCCGCACCGTGTCGTATGTATATTCGCTGCCCAAATGAGTCAGATCCTTATCGCCGCCGTCAGCTGCCTTTTGCGCCTGCGTGAAGGCCTCCTCCGGCGTTCTGTCGTAGGAAACCTCCGCCTTGCTCCTGACGCCGTAGCTGTTCCAGTCGTAGCCCTCGTCCCAGGTATCGAGGTAAACCGTGCTGACGGAAACCAGCGAGTTGGCCCTGGCAAGGTTTGCCTGCTCCTGGCCTCCCCAGTCTGCGGCCTGTGCGTTCTGCATGTTCTTAAGCTGCGGATAAAGGCCTTCTTCGTAGTACCACTGGTTTGAGCTGAAGCCGGTAAAGCCGCTGTCGCCCGCCTGCGGCACGCTGGCCAGTCCGTTGCCGGCTTTTTCCGTATCGGTGGTCAGCACGCCCGTCACGCCGGCCAGCGTCTGGTCCTTCTGCGTGTTGACCGAGGCCGAGGCCCACTCCCGCATGGCCGTGGTCTGCTTATCGTAGTAGCAGTTGGTGAAGGTGGCATTTCTCATAGTATAGGAAAAGCCTCCCGCTGTCGTGCTGCTTATTTCGGGGCGAATATCGGTGGTGTGGTTGCCCACCTCACCGGCAGCATAGCAGTTTGTGGCCGTCAGCGAATTGTTGCCGCCATGCACAAAGCCCGACAGGGTAACCGCTTCTGATCTCATGCCCACCAGGCAGGTAGAGTAGCAGTTGTTCAGGGTCAGACTGCCACCATGCTGGCCGGCAAAGCCGCTCAAGGTCTGATAGCCTTCTATCTTTCCGGTCGAAAAGCAGTTGTCAAAGGTTCCCCACGGCAGCAGAGTAAAGCCGCATACCTGCTTTGAGCCATACATCTCAATATTGGTAAAGCAGTTGTCAATATCACTGTTTTGCTCATCCGCCTGACAGCTTATAAAGCCGGCGGAGTGGCCGCCTGTGCCGCACAGCAGTGTCCCGCTCACAAAGCAGTTTTTGGCAATCACACCCAATTGTGCCCTATTTATCAGGCCGCTGACATGGTCGGCGCCATATACGTAAGAGTCTATCACTGCGCATGCAGATATTTTGGCTTTATCCTTGCTGCCGAAGCTGCCAAAGGGAGCTATGTGTTTTCCTCTGTCATAATAACCAGCTTCATTTTCCATAGCGGCCTTTGCTTCTCCGCCGTTATAAAACAGCGAGTTGCTGATCACCACGTTATCCATCGTGCCATAGCAGCGGTGTTCCGCATAGTCGCTATTGTATCCAAAAATGCCACCTCCACTTACGTTGAAGGTCGCGCAAAAAGCCGAATTGAACTCTAAATCGTTCACTGACAAGCTATATCCCCTTGTATAAAGATTAAGAAATCTTCCTCTAATTCTTACGTTAGTATTTCCGCTCGCATCGGGATACGATTCCATGCCGGTATAAGAGCAGAGGTTATACAGGACGTGATCGTTTCCGTATATCGTGAGGCTGCGTCTTGTAGGTATGGTTACCTCCTCCCAGTTATACTTGCTGCCGTTAAAGTCGAGATCCTGCATGATTTCGATCACGATCAGCGGGCGGCTGTCCGACGCATTCAGCGCATATCTGAGCTGCTGCACAGAATAGACCTGATATTTTGTACAACTATCTCCGCCGTCCGTCGTCAGCCGCGCCTTTGGCATGACGTCAGGGTCGGTCTGGGGATCGCCGCTGGCCTTAGAGGCGGTTTTGCCGTTCCACTTCCATTTATCTTCCACGCCGCTGGCAGCAAATTTAAACTGCGGCAGCGCCTTGTTCATCCAGATCGTGTTGACATAGTCCTTCCAGCTGCCGGGTACGCCTGTACCGTATCTTCCGCCGCCCGGCTTGCTGCCGCTTGTCGTAGTATATTTCTTAATATCAGCCAGCGCCTGCTGATACGTCTTATCGCCGGCAGCACGCGGCGCTTTTGCCGGCGGCGCTGCCTGCAAAGCTTTCTCTTTCTCCCGGCTTTCTTCTGCGGCAGCCTGCTCGTTTGCTTCTTCCTCGGTCATATCCAGCACCGTGATGCTGGCATATACTTCTGCGCCTTCATAGCTGATGTTCTCGCTCCATTCCGGCACCAGGCGCTGCTCAGTATCATAAAGCTGCTCGTCGTATCCGGCCTCGTTCCAGGTCACGGGCAGCTCTGCCACTCTGCCGGTAATGCTTCCGCTTTCGTCACAAACAAAAAAGGAAGGTTCTTTGTCCTGCAAAGCGCCATAAACCCTGTAGCCCTTGCTGCCGTCGCCATAGGTCAGGGTATATATCACAGGCTCGTCCTTCTCTCTCAGCAGCTCTTCATCTGCGGGCGCCACATAGCCGTAGCTGTAGAAGTCATAATCTCCGTTCGCATCAGCCTGCGGCTGCTGCTGAACAAAGGTGGCCGCCTCCTGCTGATCGACCTCTTCTATCACACGCAAAGTATCGGGCAAACCCAGCCCGGCAAAATCGGTCCCCTTGTACACGTTGATGCTGTATACGGGATTGCAGCGCTCAAAGGCCACGATTTTCTGCGTCTGCATGGCCTGCGCGTTTTCTCCTCCTTTAGCCGGAGCGTCGGGAAGCGCCGGGATCAGAACGAGCGTGATCATTAAAAAGGCAATTAACAGCTGTCTGAAAAAATGTTTTCCCCTCACCATTCGCTTCACTCCTTTAGCACACAAATATATAGTTATTGTACCCCCCTCCGCCATAAAATGTCAATATTCTACAGTTGTGTATACTGTATGTTTACGCCTGGCGCGCGCGGGGTGCGGGGTGCGGGCTTCCGGGGTGCGGGCTTGGCGCTGCCCCGCGGGGTGGGTTTGGTCGCCTCGCCGCCTTACGCCCGCTGGACGCGGGCTTCCGGGGTGCCAGTTTGGCGCTGCCCGCGTGGCGCGGGGCGGGTCGCCTCGCCGCCTTACGCCCGCTGGACGCGGGCTTCCGGGGTGCCAGTTTGGCGCTGCCCCGCGGGGTGAGGGGTGGGCGTAGGGCGCGGGTTTGTGCTGCCACGCGGGGTGGGTTTGGTCGCCTCGCCGCCTTACACTCGCTGGGCGCGGGCTTCCGGGGTGCCAGTTTGGCGCTGCCCGCGTGGCGCGGGGCGGGTCGCCTCGCCGCCTTACGCCCGCTGGACGCGGGCTTCCGGGGTGCCAGTTTGGCGCTGCCCCGCGTGGCGCGGGGTGGGTTTCCCTCTAAGCGATCGAAATCGGGTCGGCAAGGGACCAGCGGACAAGCTTTTTTTCTCGTCGCCTTGATTTTGCGGGTGCTGTGAAAAGAGCGGACAAAGAATTGTTCTCTCAGCCGCGTTGCGAAAGGCTTCAAGAAAAAAATCCGGCAGAAGATTAGCTTCTGCCGGCTCATTTGCCCTCAATTGAGGCCATTCTGCTACTGATCCGCCGCTCTGAGCCGAAAGCTGACCCGACCCCAGCGATCTTTTTTTCTTGAGAGGCGTATTACAAAAGAGCAGAGAAAAAAACCTTGTCCGCTGTTTTCGCAGAGGCGGCTTTACAGCGCTTGTGAGAAAAAAAGCCTGTCCGCGCTTCCATCTAATCTCAACTTTTTCCAAATTCAGCACGCGCCAAGATGAATTTTGCCAAAAAATTCTCCTATCTCGCGCCAATAAGGCTATCAGCAAGTTGAAACAGGTGTTACTTTACCGAGGCGAGCTGCCTGCCGGCGCTTTTTCGTCAACGCGATTTTGACTTGATGATGGCTACGAGATGACCGTCAACTTGAAGACCGGCCAGATTGCAGAAAAGAGAAGAAAAATGCTGCAAAATTCATCTTGCGCCATCCGATTTTTCAGCATAGTGATGAAAGCTAAAAATCGGGCAGCAGGCCTGCGAAGTGGCCCCCCGCGGGCGCGGGGTGGGGGCGCGGGCTTCCGGGGTGCCGGTTTGGCGCTGCCCCCACGCAGGGGCAGCGATTCCCTCTAAGCGATCGAAATCGGGTCGGCAAGGGACCAGCGGACAAGCTTTTTTTCTCGTCGCCTTGATTTTGCGGGTGCTGCGAAAAGAGCGGACAAAGAATTGTTCTCTCAGCCGCGCTGCGAGAGGCTTCAAGAAAAAAATCCGGCAGAAGCTGCGCTTCTGCCGGCTCATTTGCCCTAAATTGAGGGCCATTCTGCCGCTGATCCGCCGCTCTGAGCCGAAAACTGACCCGACCGCAGCGATCTTTTTTTCTTGAGAGGCGTATTACAAAAGAGCAGAGAAAAAAAACTTGTCCGCTGTTTTCGCAGAGGCGGCTTTACAGCGCTTGTGAGAAAAAAAGCCTGTCCGCGCTTCCCTCTACGCGATCAAAACCGCGCCGGCGCGGGACCAGCGGACAAGCTTTACTCTTCTTCTGCTTCCTCAAAGGGATAGCCTCTGTCCTCGCCCGGGCAGTCGTAGGTTTTTCCTTCCTTATTTATACTCGTATCCGGCATGGCTGCACCTCCTCGTTTTATCGTTAGCTTTCCCCGCAAAGCACAAAAATAAACGGGCTCGCAGGTGTGAAGCGAACCCGTTGTTTTCGCAGGTGTGAAGCGAACCCGTTTTCTTCGTCTCAGGCCGGCAGCGCTTTTGGCCTAGCGCCCGCAGATTTCCCGCACCGCCCGCGCGGCGTACAGCACCTCCTCCTCGGTGTTGCAGTGGCCGAAGGCAAAGCGGACCGTACCCGCAGGATAAGTGCCCAGCGACTGATGCGCCAGCGGCGCGCAGTGCAGACCGCAGCGAGTCATGATGCCGTAGCCGGCGTCGAGCTCGTAGGCGACCTCCGCATTGTCGATCGCGGCGAAATCCAGCGAAACCGTGCCGACACGGCGGCCCCAGTCGCGCACGCCGGTCACGCGAATGTCCGGCAGCTTGTCCATCTCATCAATGAAGAGCTGCGCCAGCTGCTTTTCCTTGGCGAAGATAGCGGCCGTGCCGGTCTTCTCCACGTATTTGAGCGCCGCGTTAAGACCGATGATGCCCGGCAGATTGAGCGTGCCGGCTTCGAGCTTGTCCGGCATAAATTCAGGCATCGTCAGAAGGTGCGAAGCGCTTCCCGTACCGCCGTCGATCACCGGCGTCAGCTCCGCGGCCAGCTCAGGCGTCAGAAGCAGCGCGCCGATGCCCTGCGGCCCCAGCAAGCCCTTATGCCCCGTCAGGCAGAGGGCGGAAAGGTTGAATTTTTTGAAATCTATCTCAAGAATACCGGCACTCTGAGCCGCGTCGAGAGCAAAGTAGACGCCTTTTTCCGCACAGATTTTTCCCACGGCCTCGGCGTCGAGCACGGTGCCGCAGACGTTGGAAGCATGGGACATGACCACCAGCCTCGTATTGCGGGCAAATGCTGCCTCAAAAGCTTCCATGTCGAGCTCGCCTTCACGGCTGGCCGCTACGACGCTGACCTCAACGCCGGCCTCTTTGAGCGACTCGCACGGTCTGGCGACAGCGTTATGCTCCATCGCGGAAATGATCACGTGATCGCCGGGCTTCAGCAGGCCCTTGATGACAAAGTTGAGGCCGTAAGTCACGCTCGGCGTGAAAACCACGTATTTTTCATCTGCAAAGCCGAACAGGCGGCAGAGCATGCTTCTTGTTTCATATACCACTTCACTGAGGTCATAGGCGGCCTCGTAACCGCCGCGGCTGATATTGCAGCCGACCTCCGTGATGAAATGTGCCATAGCTTCGGCCACACCGGGCGCTTTCGGAAACGAGGTGCTGCCGTTGTCAAGATAAACCTTTCTCATCTCTTTCTCCCTTCTTTGCTCATTATATTACCTGGACATATAAATGTAAAATAGATTTTTCCGAAGGCAGCGGCAGAAAACTGCCAAATTCTGAGCGGCGCTCTGCTCCTCATAAATGCTTTCTATCGCCGGCGGCCGCCTTATCAAGAAACACAATTTTACTTTTGTGTTCCTTTTTTGTTAAGATAACAGAGGAATCAAACTAATTTATTCAATAAAATTCCAGATACTATTTATAAGAAAGGATCGGTATATGAAAAGCAACAAATTACTTATCATCATCACCGGCGCCATCATCGGCGCTATAGCGGTCCTGCTGGTAAAGTTCGGCAATCCTGCCAACATGGGCTTTTGTATCGCCTGCTTTATCAGAGATACCGCCGGAGCTCTCAAGCTGCACAGCGCAGCGATCGTGCAGTACATGAGACCGGAAATAATCGGCCTCGTCCTCGGAGCCAGCATCATGGCCTTCTCCAAGAAGGAAATGATCGCCAGAAGCGGCTCCAATCCTCTGATTCGCTTCGTCCTCGGCTTCTTCGTCATGGTCGGCGCCCTCATGTTCCTGGGCTGCCCGCTGAGAATGATGCTCAGAATCGGCGGCGGCGACTTCAACGCCATCGTGGGCCTGGTTGGCTTTGTCGGCGGCATCCTGCTGGGAATCCTCGCTCTCAACAAGGGCTTTTCCCTCAACCGCGCGTACAAGGTGTCAAATTCGGAAAGCTACGTGTTCCCGCTGATCCAGATCGTGTTTCTGGTAGTGCTGGCCGGAATTCCGTCGCTGCTGGTATTCAGCGAAGAGGGTCCTGGTTCCATGCACGCGCCGCTTCTGATGTCCCTGGCCGGCGGCCTGATCGTAGGCGCTCTGGCGCAGAGAGCCAGATTCTGCACGGTAGCCGGCATCCGCGATTCCATCATGTTCAGGGATTTCTCGATGCTCTACGGCTTCATCGTGCTGATCGTCGTAACGATCATCGTCAACCTGGCCTTCAATTTCTTCAATCCTGGTTTTGAAGGTCAGCCGGTTGCGCACACCGACGGACTGTGGAACTTCCTGGGCATGACCCTGGTCGGCTTCGGTTCCGTCCTGCTGGGAGGCTGCCCGCTTAGACAGCTGATCCTTGCCGGTGAAGGCAACATCGACTCCGTTATCACCGTAATCGGCATGTTCATCGGCGCCGCTTTCTGCCACAACTTCGGCCTGGCTGCCTCCGCTGACGGTCCTTCCGCCAACGGTCCTTACGCCGTTGTCATCGGCCTCATCGTGGTAGCGCTGATCGCAGTCGTAAACATCGCCGGCAACAGAAAGAAAGGAGCATAACTCATGGTAGTAGACGCAAGAGGCTGCTCTTGTCCGCAGCCTGTCCTGATGACCAAAAAGGCTCTCGCTAAAGAGTCTAAGCTGGAAGTCCTCGTAGATAACAACACCGCCATGAACAACGTGAGCCGCTTTGCCCAGAGCCAGGGCTGCACGGTAAACGTAAAGCCTGCCGAGGCTGACGGCGAATACACGATCGAGATTTCCAAATAATCTCTGCACTGCGCAGAAATAAGATTTCGGAGAAGCTCATGACTTTTTTAGTAACGTTTCACACACATTTTGACGCCAACGTTTTTTTCAGAAAGGTAAAAGCTCTGGGCAAGGCCAGAATGAAGCCGGTTCCCCGCGTTCTCAGCTCTTCCTGCGGAACATGCGTGGAATTTTCCCCGGCCGCGGCGGACTTTGACGCCGCCGTGCTCGCCGCTATGGAATATGAGAGCATTTACCTCATCGAAGGAGAAAGCTTTGAGCTTCTGTACCATATCGACTAAAATCGAATAACAAGGCAAAACCCACACACACGCGGCCGCCCCGAAAGGGGCGGCCGCGCTGCGTTGTAGCAAACCTCAGACAATTTCACAAATGAAGTTGTCTTTGGGTTTTCGATTGCGGCGGACTTATTATATATCTGATGCGCAATGTGCAATAGGCAATGGGCAATGCGCTTCCTTTCTCAACTTTTTTCAAATTCAACA
>CALWNX010000131.1 GCA_944382925.1 uncultured Clostridia bacterium
AGACGGGAGATGGCGCGGTCGAGCTCTTCCGGCGAAAAGGTGATCGAATCGCGCAGCTTCTGGATCTCGCGGCAGATGTCCTCCAGCCGGTAATAGATGTCGCTGAATTCTTCGCAGAGCTCGGACAGGCCGGCAGAACACGAGGAAACCTCCTCGAGCGCCTTGACGCTGAGGCTCAGGCCCTCCATGACGGAAGGGGAGGCTTCGTACATGGTCTGATAGGAACGGCTGACGCTGTCGAAGATGCGCTCGCTGTTCTGTAAAAGTGAGACCGTTTCGGCAAGCCCTGCATCCTCGCCGGGACGCAGGGCAGCCTTGGCGATCTCCGCTTCTTCAAACTTGTAGAAATCGAGCTGCCGGGCGTTCTCCTTCTCGAGGCTGAGAAGCTGCGCCAGCTCGCGGCGGGCGCTCGTGAATACATCATATTTGTCGGCTACCTCTTCTTTGAGCGCGGCGGTATCGGCCTGCCGGTAGGAGTCCAGCAGCACGATGTGATAGTCGGGATCGAGCAGGGACTGATTGTCATACTGCCCGTGGACGTCGGCCAGCGTGGCGGCAAGACGGTTGACCTCGGCCAGCGTAACGAGCTCGCCGTTGATACGGCAGAGATTCTTGCCGGCAGCGGAAATTTCCCTGGTGATGACAAGCTCCTGACCGTCAAGCGTCGCGCTGAGCTGGATCAGAGCCTTGGCCGCTCCTGTGCGGACATAGGAAGAATCCGCGCGGCTGCCGAGAGCGAGGCTGACCGCTTCGATGACGATGGACTTGCCGGCGCCGGTTTCGCCGGTGATGATGTTGAGCCCGTCGCTGAGGTCTACCTCCGTATTTTCTATAGTTGCAAAATTTTTGATACTGATATGATCAATCATTGCGGTTCCTCGTCTGCAGCATTTCCCTGAACTTTTCGATGATTTCGGGCACGTTCTTCTCGTCGTCGGCCAGAAGGAAGATGGTGTTGTCTCCGGCGACGCTGGCGACTATGTGCGGAAGGCCATAGCTGTCGATGGCCTCGCCGGCAGCCGGCCCGCAGCCGGAAAGCGTCTTGACGGCGATTATATTTCCTGAGGCCACGAACGAGGTGATGGTCTCGCGGAAGATCTTGGTGAAGCGTTCAGAAGGAGGAGTGTCCTTGTGCCCGGCCACTGCATATTTGTATTTTCCGGAAGGCGAAAGCACCTTGACGAGCTGCAGCTCTTTGATGTCCCGGGAAATGGTGGCCTGAGTGACGTCAAAGCCGTTCTCGCGCAAAAGGGAGACCAGCTTCTCCTGGGTGTCGATCTCGTTGCTGCTTATCAGTTCGAGAATTTTGTTCTGCCTTGAATATCTCATCTCTAATCTCCTTTTGATCTGACAATTGCATATTTATTCATTATCTAAGGAAATTTTAACATAAGGACTTTGCCTTTGCAAGTAGACAAACAAATGTTTGTGTGATATAATTTTTGTCAGAAATCAAGATGTGAGGTTTAAAAATGCGTATTTTAGGGATCGACCCTGGCTATGCGATTCTCGGCTACGGAATCATCGATGTGACCGGCAACAGATTTTCGGTCGTCGACTACGGTTCGCTGACTACCGAGGCGTCGATGGAGATGCCGGAGAGGCTCGTCTGCCTTTACGACGGGCTGACAGAGATCATAAAAAAATATGAGCCCGCGGAGGCCTCGATAGAGGAGCTGTTTTTCAACAGCAACGCCAAGACTGCGATTCTGGTGGGCGAGGCCAGAGGCGTGGCTGTTTTGGCGTGCTCCAAGGCAGGGCTGGTTATCAACGAATATACGCCGCTGCAGATCAAGCAGGCTCTGGTGGGCTATGGCCGCGCCGAAAAGACGCAGGTGCAGTTCATGGTCAAGACCATGCTTCATCTGGCGGAGGTGCCAAAGCCCGACGATACTGCCGACGCGCTGGCAGCCGCGATCTGTCACGGCCATTCGGCCGGCCGGCGCGACATCCTCAAGCGCATTGATATTCTGCCGCGCTGAGGGCGCAGCAGCAGGACACAAGGCGACGCGAGAAAAGCGAGAAAAAGCAGGACAACGCAGGTCAACAATATAGATATAAAGGCAGGTACTATATAAATGATAAGATATGTCAAGGGAACATATACGATGAGCGCCGGTAGCGCCATCGTTGTAGAAACGCAGTCCGGACTGGGGCTGGAGATATTTCTGCCCGCCAATTCGCCGGTGTACAGATACCAGCCCGGCGACTCGGTCATGGTCTACACCTCGATGATCGTCAAGGAGGACGACATCAGGCTGTACGGTTTTCACAACCGCGAGAGCCTGGAGCTGTTTGAAAAGCTGATCACCGTCAGCGGCGTGGGCGCTAAGGGCGCGATGGCGATCATCGGCACCTTTACGGCCGACGAGCTCAAGCGGGCGATCGCCTTTGAGGACGCTAGGGAGCTGAGCAGGGCTAACGGCATCGGCAAAAAGACGGCCGAGCGCATCATCCTTGAGCTCAAGGACAAGATGGGCGTGCTGGCCGAGAGCCTGCCGGCCGACAGCGCTCAGGGCCAAACCGGCGACACG
Organism: uncultured Clostridia bacterium; assembly: GCA_944382925.1. Lineage (GTDB taxonomy): Bacteria > Bacillota > Clostridia > Peptostreptococcales > Anaerovoracaceae > Fimisoma. The sequence goes on from CALWNX010000131.1 coordinate 2,535, forward strand.
GGCGGCGACGCCAGAAGCGAGGCGATCATCGCGCTGACAGCGCTCGGTTATACCAAGGCCGAGGCTTTTAATGCGGTCGCTTCGGTCAACGACGAGGGCCTCACAAGCGAGGAATATATCAAGAAAGCGCTCAAGGCGCTGTTTTAAAGCTGTGGCCGCGGCGGACATGCTTTCCGCACAAGGCGGCTTAAAGAAAGGCATATAGACGATGGAAAACGAAAGAATAACCTCTGCCAGCATCAGCCCGGGCGAGCTCAGACAGGAGACGACGCTCCGCCCTAAGACGCTGGCGGATTATATCGGACAGAAGAAGGTCAAGGACAACCTCAGCATCTTTATCCAGGCGGCCAAGCTGCGGCACGATCCGCTCGATCACGTGCTGTTCTACGGACCGCCGGGACTGGGCAAGACTACGCTGGCCGGCATCATCGCCAACGAGCTGGGCGTCGACATCAAGATCACCTCGGGCCCGGCGATCGAAAGGGCCGGTGATCTGGCCGCCATCCTCACAAATCTGAACGAAAACGACGTCCTCTTTATCGACGAAATTCACCGCCTCAACCGCTCCGTAGAGGAGGTGCTCTATTCGGCGATGGAGGACTATGCGCTCGATATTATCATCGGCAAGGGGCCTTCTGCCCGTTCGATCAGGCTCGACCTTTCCAGATTTACGCTCATCGGCGCGACTACCAGAGCCGGCAGCCTTTCTGCGCCTCTCAGAGACAGGTTCGGCGTTATGAGCAAGTTTGAGATGTATACGACGGACGAGCTGGCGCAGATCATCAGCCGCTCAGCGCAGATCATCGGCGTGGAGGCGGACGAAGAGTCGATCGCCGAAATGGCCAAGAGATCGCGGGGCACGCCGCGTGTGGCCAACAGGATATTAAAAAGGATCCGCGACTTTTCACAGGTACAGGGCAGCGGACGCATTACCGTGGAAATTACCAGAGAGGGACTGGCGGCGCTCGATATAGACGAAATGGGGCTTGAGCGTCTGGACAGAGAAATTTTGCTGGCCATCATCGAACGCTTCGGCGGCGGGCCGGTGGGTATAGACACGATCGCAGCCTCGATCGGCGAGGAGCGCGTGACCATTGAGGAAGCTTATGAGCCTTATCTTTTGCAGATCGGCTTTCTCAGCAGGACGCCAAAGGGGCGCATGGTAACGCCGCTGGCCTACAGACATCTGGGCCTTGAAGCGCCTGAGCAGGAGAGTAAATGAGTATGAACATAAATGATTTTGATTATCAGCTTCCCAAAGAGCTGATTGCCCAGCGGCCGCTGGCAGAAAGAGACGGCTGCCGCCTGATGGTGCTGGACAGAGAAAAAAAGACGATCGCAGAAAGGGTTTTCCGCGACATCATCGATTATCTCAGACCGGGAGACTGCCTGGTGATGAACGATTCGCGCGTAATACCGGCGCGGATTTTCGGCGTCAAGGAGGGCACAGGCGCCAGAATCGAATTTCTGATCATCAAAAGGCTGGACGGCGACCTGTGGGAAACCATGGTCAGGCCGGGCAGAAGGCTCAAACCGGGGGATGTCGTTTCCTTCAGCGAAGACGGCAGCTTCAAGGCTACCGTCGAGGGCTACGGCCAGGATGGAACCAGGCACGTGCGCTTTCAATACGACGGCATCTTTCTCGAGCGCCTCGAGGAGCTGGGACACATGCCGCTGCCGCCTTACATCGAACGTCCCAGCGACCGCCAGGACCGAGACATGTATCAGACCGTCTATGCGCATGAGGACGGCTCGGTGGCTGCACCGACGGCAGGCCTGCATTTTACCGATCAGCTCCTGGCCAGAATCAGGGAGAAAGGCGTCAAAACGGCCTATGTTACGCTGCATGTGGGGATCGGCACTTTCCGGCCCGTCAAGGTTGAAAATATCGAGGAACATCACATGCACTTTGAAGAATACACGGTCAGCGAAGAAACAGCCCGCCTCGTCAACGAGACAGTCAGAGGCGGCGGACGCATAGTCGCCGTCGGCACTACCTCGGTGCGCACGCTCGAAAGCGCGGCCGTCTTCGACGAAAAGGCGGGCCGTCATCTGCTGCGCGCCTCAAGCGGCAGCACCGGCATCTTTATATATCCCGGTTATCGCTTCAAGCTGACCGACGCGCTGATCACCAACTTCCACCTGCCCAAGTCCACGCTGCTGATGCTGATTTCGGCCTTCTATGACCGCGAAGAAATCCTCAGAGCTTACGAGCAGGCGGTAGCAAACAAATACAGATTTTTCAGCTACGGCGACGCCATGCTGATAATATGAGAGGAAGCATAACGCATGAAACACGCTGTGACATACGAGCTTATAAAAGAAGACAAGCGCACCAGGGCAAGAAGGGGCGTGATCCATACGCCGCACGGCGATATTCAGACGCCGGTTTTCATGCCGGTGGGCACGCAGGCCAGCGTCAAGGCCATGCGCCCGGAAGAGGTCAGGGACATGGGAGCGGAAATCATCCTTTCCAACACCTATCATCTCTACCTGCGTCCGGGGCAGGAGATAGTCAGACAGGCCGGCGGCCTGCATAAGTTTATGAACTGGCAGCGGGCCATTCTTACCGACAGCGGCGGTTTTCAGGTCTTTTCGCTGGGGGCGCTGCGCCGCATTACGGAGGAGGGCGTGCGCTTCCGCTCGCACATCGACGGTTCAGAACATTTTATCACGCCGGAAAAATCAATCGAAATCCAGAACTGTCTCGGCTCCGACATCATGATGGCCTTTGATGAGTGCGCGCCGTATCCGGCGGACAGAGCTTATGTAAAAAACTCGCTGGAACGCACGACGCGCTGGCTTTACCGCTGCCGCGACTATCATCAGGACTGGGAGAGACAGTCGCTCTTTGGCATCATGCAGGGCGGGATGTACAAGGATCTCAGAAAGCAGAGCGCGGAAGAAATCGTGGCGCTCGATCTGCCGGGCTACGCCATCGGCGGCCTTTCGGTCGGTGAACCAAAGGAGCTGATGCTGGACATCCTCGATGACTGTGTCTTGCTGCTGCCGGCCGATAAGCCGCGCTATCTGATGGGTGTAGGCACGCCGGACTATCTCTTTGAGGGCGTCGAAAGGGGACTGGACATGTTTGACTGCGTGCTGCCGACGCGCATTGCCCGTCACGGCATGGCCATGACTAGCCACGGCCGGGTCAACATCAAGAATGCCCGCTACGAGAAGGACTTTACGCCGCTCGACCCCGAATGTGACTGCTATACCTGCCGCAATTATTCGCGCGCTTATCTGCGCCATCTCTTTAAATCCGGGGAGATGTTATCGTCGATGCTGCTTTCGCACCACAATCTGCACTTTTTGATCAACATGATGAAAAACATCCGTCAGGCCATCGAAGACGACTGCTTTACGGAATACAAGCATGAATTCTACGGTAAATACGGTAAGTTCTAGGAGGTTTACGATAATTGGAAGTATGTAAACACGATCGCTACTGCGGCGGCTGCATCTATCAGGGGCTTCCTTATCAGGAGCAGCTTAAGCTCAAGGAAGAAGAAGTCCTGCGCCTTTTGGCCGAAAAGGGCGTCTCTCCGCAAAAGCTTGAGTCTATCGAAGGCTGCCCGGCGCAGTACGGATACCGCAACAAAATGGAATATACTTTCGGCGATATGGAAAAGAACGGGCCGATGACGCTGGGCATGCACCAGAAAGGGCGCTTCATGTCCATCATCACCGTCGATGAATGTCAGCTGGTGAGCGCAGATTTTAACCGCGTGCTTTCATATACGCTGGCCTTTGCCCGCGAGCGCGGCTATTCCTTTTATCACAAGAAGACGCACCGCGGCCTGCTGCGGAACCTCATCGTCAGAAGAGGCGTGCGCACGGGCCAGCTGCTCGTCAATCTCGTTACCTCTTCGGACGGTGAATTCGACGAACAGGCTTTTACGGCGGGCCTGCTTGCGCTTCCGCTCGATGATGAGATCGTCGGCGTGCTGAGAACCTTCAACGACAGCCTGGCCGACGCCGTGATATGTCAGGCGCAGAAGACGCTCTACGGCCGTGATTATTATGAAGAAAAGATTCTTGACCTGACCTTTGCCGTGAGTGCCTTTTCCTTTTTCCAGACCAATGTGGAGGCGGCCGAAAGGCTGTATGCCAGGGCGATTTCTCTCATCGAGGGTATCGAAGGCAAAGAGGTCTTTGACCTTTACTGCGGCACCGGGACCATCAGCCAGATCATGGCGCTCGCGGCGGGCCATGTTACCGGGGTGGAGCTGGTTCCTGAAGCGGTCTGTGCCGCCAGAAGAAACGCTGCCCGCAACGGACTTGACAACTGCGAGTTCCTCGCCGGAGATGTGTTTGCGGTGCTCAGCGGACTGGACAAGAAGCCAGACGTGATCGTGGTCGACCCGCCGCGGGTGGGAATCCAGCCCAAGGCGCTCGACAAGATCCTCGCTTACGGTGTGCGCCAGATAGTATATGTTTCCTGCAACCCGCGCACGCTGGCCGATAATCTGCGCTACATGGAATACTACGGCTATCGCTGCGATTTTCTTAAGCCGTTTGACAATTTCCCTTTTACGAAGCACACGGAATGTATCGCTTCCCTGACGCGCAAATGAAAACTTGACAAACGCGGTGCTTTCTGCTAATATACCTATTAAATTGTGAATTTGAAAGGATAAACAACATGGACGACGGGCCCGAAGGCAACGCGCACATACAGTTCATACATAGTGTGATCTGCAATATCGATCTATACACGAGGTACAGTAGCTTGCTGCTCTAAAGCGGGCAGCAGATTGCTGTGCTTTTTTGTGCTTGAAAATAAAATTGAGAAATAGGAGAAAAAGAAAAACATGAGTGCTATAATCTTACTTGTTATTCTGATCGCTTTGAACGCGATGTTCGCCTCGGCGGAAATCGCGGTCATATCCATGAACGACGTCAAACTGAAAAATATGGCCGAGGAAGGCAACAAGAGGGCGCAGAAGCTGGTCAGCCTGACCGAGCAGCCGGCCAGGTTCCTTTCGACCATTCAGGTCGCGATCACGCTGGCCAGCCTGCTGCAGAGTGCGGTGGCGGCCGAAACATTTGCTGATCAGATCGTTGACAGGCTGATCGCCGCCGGCATCAGCATTTCGCCGTCTATCTTAAACGGCGTTTCCATCGTGGTCATCACCGTCATCCTTTCGTACTTTACGCTGATTTTCGGCGAGCTGGTGCCGAAGAGAGTGGCGATGAAAAAGACCGATATGATCGCTCTGGGCATGGCCGGAATTCTCTATGCTGTTGCCAAGGCCTTTGCGCCGATTGTCTGGTTCCTGACCAAGTCGACCAACGCCATCCTCAGGCTCATCAGGATCAATCCTGAAGAAGAGGACAGCACGGTGACTGAGGAATCGATCAAGATGATGCTGGCCGAGGGTAAGGAAAAAGGCGTCATCCAGCCGGAGGAAGATGAGCTGATTCAGAATATCTTTGAGTTTGACGACATCACGGCTGAGGAGATGTGTACGCACAGACGCGATGTTATCGCGCTGAGCCTTTCCGATGACATAGACGAATGGAAGAGAACCATCAGGGAGAGCCGCCACACCAAGTATCCTGTTTGCGGCGATACGCTGGACGACATCGTGGGCATCCTCGACACGCGTGATTATTTTATGCACCCTGGTACCGACCAGCAGCAGATAGTAGAAAAAAATGTGGACCGGGCCATGCTGGTGCCTGAGAGCATGAAGGCCAACGCGCTGTTCAAGAAGATGCAGGAAAACAGAGAATACTTTGCGGTCGTGATCGACGAGTACGGCGGCATGTCGGGTATCGTCACCCTGCACGATATAACCGAGGCGCTGCTGGGCGACCTGTCGGAAAAGGAAAGCCCGGTCAAGCCGGAGGAAATCGAAAAGATCACCGACAACAAGTTTGTCATTCAGGGCAGCGCTGATCTTGAGGATGTGGCGGACGCTCTGGATATGGAGCTGCCGACCGATATTTACGACACCTTCAGCGGCTTTATCTGCGGCGTCCTGGGCCGGATCCCGGAGGAGGGCGAGAAGTTCCAGTGCCGCTTTGAGAACCTGCTCATTACCGCGCACAACGTTAAGCATCATATTGTCGAGAGCGCGACCATCGAGCGCACGCCGGTGCAGAAAGAGGACGAAGAGGAATAATAAGGCGCCCCGGGACGCCGGGACGCTGGGGGCGCCGGCACTTCGGTACGTCGGGGCGCCGGCACTATTTTGCTTTCTCCACTTTTTTGGTTATCGCAGCCCTGCAAGATGAATTTTGCAAAATTTTTCACCGCTTATATAGAAAATGAAGCTCTGCCAAGTTGAAAAGGCCATGAGCTTCTTTGTTTTTAGGTAAAATTAAGGCTTAGAGCAAGAAGAATGAGGACTTTTTATGCGTACGGCAGGGCGTTTTCAACTTGCGACTATGCGTTTAAGACTGAAAGAGAAGAAAAGTTTTGCAAAATTCATCTTGCGACGGTTGTATTTTTGCTTTGCTTGAGAAAGCAACTTGCGCAAGCAGCGGGGAAGCAACTTGAGAAAGCAACTTGCGCAAGCAGCCGGGGAAGCAAAGAGCGCCGCTACGCTGATGCTCATAGGCATCATTCCAAAAGCGGCGCTCTGTTCGTTACAGTTTTTTTCTACTCTGCCGCCGGATGGCTGAGGTAGGTGATCAGCCCACCGGCGAAATTGTCCATCGTGCGCCTGGTCACGCCCAGGGTGATGACGGCCGCTTCGGCATTTTTGCTGCTGATGAGGGCGGCGGGCGTCCATTCTGCGATGCCGATGCTGTCAAGGTCGATGCTCTGATAATCGCTGTAGGCCTGATGGAAGGCTTCACCCAGCGCTTCGCCGGCTTCACCGGCGTGGAACGGCGCCTGTTCCTCTTCGAGACTGTAGTTCACGTCGGTGAGGGCGCTGATCGTCTGATATGCGGTGGCCATATCCGCAAGCAGTTCATCATCGTAGCTGGCGGCTGCCACCTCAATGCTGAGGGCGTGATTATCTGTCGTGATCGAGCCGATGTTGGCGATCGAAGCGATGTCGCCGTTGTCATCCTTGTAATCAACGCCGCTGATGGCGGTATAGAGCAGGCTGACGATGCTTTCGGTATCTTCTGTATTGATCACTTGAGCAGGAGTGTCGACCACCTCATAGGTGCAGGAAAGCTCCGGCATATCGGCGATGTTATCATCATAGAAGTTCTCGATGGCGCTGTCAAGCCTGCGCTCCAGCTTGGTGGCTGAGTCGGCGTTGACGACGATGGTAAGCTGCGCATCCTGCGGAGTCATATCAGCGTCGCGTCCGCCGCTGAAGGAAGCAAGCTCAAAGAGGATCGAGCTCGATTTTAAATCAGCCAGCAGTTCACCGAGGAATTTGATCGGATTGTCTGTCTGCGCATTAGCAGCGCTGAATCTCAAAGCGGGCAGGCCGGAGATGCTGACCTTGTAGGCGACGTCATAAGAGGTTTCCTGCAGGCGCAGCTCCTTGGAAAGCACGTATCTGTGGAAGCCGCCGGTAGAAGCGGAAAGCCGCGAGCTCTGCACGTCGCTGAGACAGAAGACTTCGGTTTCGTCGCTAAAATATTTGGCAGAAAGCTGCTCGGCGTTGAGCTTGCTGCCCAGCTCTTCCGAAACGAAGATGATCCTGTATTCGCCGTGCGGCATATCGTTCTTGGCCACGGTCAGAGCGCAGACGATGCTGTTTTTGTACGAAGCCATGCTGGCGTAATCGTAGCCGCAGACGATGACGACAGGATTTTTATCTTCCATGCCCTCGCTGGCGGGAAGAGTATAGATCACGTTGCCGTAGCTGTCCGTGCTCACGTCGATACCCTTGTTCTCGGCCCAGTCGATGAGATAACGGCTTGCTGCCGCCTGACTGTCCATCGCGGCCAGCGAATCGGTCAGATCTGTGTCATAGGCTGAAACGCGATTGTTGACCGTTTCTTCCAGCGTAGGCGGCCGTTCCTCATCATGTATAAAGTAAAAATACGCCGCCGTCGCCAGCGCCGCCAGCAGCAGGACAGCGGCACAGCAGATAATAATAAGCTTCTTTTTCTTCGACATTTAAACCACCTTAATTTTTATTTTTTCTGAAATATGCAAAATGTACCAGTCATATATAATAAGTTATGATAGCATAATTTTACCCTCAATGTCACTATTTCATAAAATCTTCACAAACAATTAAAAAAATTTTTTAACAAAGAAAACGTTTTTTATCTTGACATGCGGCTTAATTAGTGGTAGATTCTTTATGCAGCTACTAGATATTGTATGTAGCCCAAGTGAGAAAAGAGGGAGAAGAACATGGACAGCATAAAGAAAATCATCAAAAGAGACGGCCGTATGGTGGACTACGATGTGAACAAGATCGCCGACGCCATCTTCAAGGCGGCGCAGGTCCTGGGCGGAAAGGATAGAGAAATGGCCATGTATCTGGCCAAGCAGACTGAGCTTTATCTGCTCGAGATCTGCCACAATCAGGTGCCGACAGTTGAACAGATTCAGGATGCTGTCGAAAAGATACTGATCGAAAACGGCCACGCCAGAACGGCCAAGGAGTACATCCTCTACCGTGCCGAGCGCACGCGCGCCAGGGATATGAACACCAGGCTGATGAAGATCTACGAGGATCTGACCTTCAAGGAAGCCAAGGAAAACGAGATCAAGCGCGAGAACGCCAACATCGACGGCAATACGGCCATGGGCACCATGCTCAAATACGGCTCCGAGGGCGCCAAGGAATTCTATAAGATGTACGTCATCGATCCCAAGCACGTAAAGGCGCATGAGGAGGGCGATATTCATATCCACGATATGGACTTTTACACCCTGACTATGACCTGCTGCCAGATCGATCTGGTCAAGCTGCTCAAGGGCGGCTTTTCGACCGGTCACGGCCACCTCAGAGAGCCTAACGACATCGAAAGCTACGCGGCGCTGGCCTGTATCGCCATCCAGTCCAACCAGAACGACCAGCACGGCGGCCAGTCGGTGCCGAACTTCGACTACGGCATGGCTCCGGGCGTGCGCAAGACCTATAAAAAGCTTTATCTGACCAATCTGGGCAAGATGCTCGATATTCTTGAGGACGTTGAGGACGGTGAGGAGCGCATGAAGGCTCTGGGCAAGAAGATCGAGGAGGAGCACGGAGTATGTCCGTGCATGGCCTGGGACAACAACTATAAAGAGCTGGAGCTTGCAGAGCTCAAGAAGATAGTTTCCGAGGAAGAAGCCAAGAGGATGCAGGACAGGGCGACCAAGTTTGCCGACAAGGAGATCAGACGCAAGACCTATCAGGCCATGGAAGCGCTGATCCACAACCTCAACACCATGCACTCGAGAGCCGGCGCGCAGGTGCCTTTCAGCTCCATCAACTACGGTACGGACACCTCGCCTGAGGGGCGTCTGGTCATGGAATCAGTGATGCTGGCTACGGAGGCGGGTCTTGGCAACGGCGAGACGCCGATCTTCCCGATCCAGATCTTCAAGGTCAAGGAAGGCGTGAGCTTCAATCCGGGAGATCCCAACTACGATCTCTTCAAGCTGGCCTGCCGGGTATCGGCCAAGAGGCTGTTCCCGAACTTCTCCTTCCTGGACGCTCCTTTCAACAAGAAATACCTGGTGGAAGGAGATCCGAACACGGAGATCGCCTATATGGGCTGCCGTACCAGAGTAATAGCCAACAATTACGACCCGACGAGAGAGATCGTCACCGGCAGAGGAAACCTGAGCTTCACCTCGATCAATCTGCCGCGCCTGGCTATCAAGGCCAAGGGCGATCTGGACATGTTCTTCGAGGGACTTGACAATATGATCGATCTGGCCTGCGGCCAGCTTATGGACAGGTTTAAGATCCAGTCACAGAAAAAAGTGCGCAACTTCCCGTTCCTGATGGGACAGGGCATCTGGCTCGATTCCGACAAGCTCGGCCCTGACGATACCATCGCCGAGGTCATCAAGCACGGCACGCTGACCGTCGGCTTCATCGGCCTGGCAGAGTGCCTCAAAGCCCTGACCGGCAAGCACCACGGCGAATCAAAGGAATCGCAGGTGCTCGGACTGGAGATCGTCGGCTACATGAGAAAGCGCGTGGACGAGATGTCCAGAAAGACCGGTCTCAACTGGTCGCTGATCGCTACGCCGGCGGAAGGTCTGTCGGGCAGATTCGTGCGCATCGACAAGGAAAAATACGGCGTTATCGAGGGCGTGACCGACAGAGATTATTACACCAACAGCTTCCACATCCCGGTTTACTACGATATTAACGCCTTTGACAAGATCAGGCTGGAGGCGCCGTATCACGAGCTGACCAACGGCGGGCATATCTCCTATATAGAGCTCGACGGCGACCCGCTGAAGAATCTGGACGCCTTTGAAAAGGTGGTAAGGTTCATGAAGGAGGCCGGCATCGGCTACGGCTCCATCAACCACCCGGTCGACAGGGACCCTTGCTGCGGATATACCGGCATCATCGATAACGAATGCCCGATGTGCCACCGCAAGGAGGACGAGGGCGACGTAGGCTTCGAGCGTATCCGCCGCATCACCGGTTATCTGGTGGGCACCATGGATCAGTGGAACAACGCCAAAAAGGCGGAAGAAAGAGACAGGGTAAAACATGATATCAGCACAGGAATGGAAAAGCTTTGATGATCATAATACCATAAGAATGGCAGGGGTCGTGCGCGAGTCTATCGTGGACGGCCCCGGCCTGCGTATGGCCGTCTTCTGCCAGGGCTGCCCGCACGGCTGCCCCGGCTGTCACAATCAGGAGACGCACGACTTTGCCGGCGGCTATGACTGCGAGATCGAGAAGATCGTGCAGGCCGTCAAGGCCGACCCGCTGCTTGACGGCGTGACCTTCAGCGGCGGCGAGCCTTTTTGCCAGCCGGAGGCCTTTTTCAATCTGGCCCTGGCGCTCAAGGAGCTGCGGCCGGACCTCAATCTGATGGCCTACAGCGGCTACACCTACGAGGAGCTTACCGCCATGCACAGCGAGGGCGTGGACAGGCTGCTTGCGATCATCGATTATCTGGTGGACGGACCTTTTATCCTCGCAGAAAGAGACCTGACGCTGCTCTTCCGCGGCAGCGCCAACCAGCGCGTCATCGACATGAACAGGACGCGCGATGAAGGGGCGGTAGTGCTGGCGGAGAAATATATGAAATCCTGAAAAATAATGCTTGAACAGCGCGGTTTGCTGTGGTATAATAACATTCGTTCGAGTGCGGACAAAATCAAAGAGGAGGTGCGGTAGATGTCAAGAAAGTGCGAGATTTGCGGCAAAGGCCAGGTTTCCGGAAATGCTGTATCCCATTCCAATAGACACACTAGAAGAAAGTGGAACGCCAATATCCAGACGGTAAGAATCGCCGAGGAAAATGGCACAGTAAGAAGAGCTAACGTGTGCACGAAGTGTATCAAATCCAACAAAGTGAACCGTGCCATCTAATTTCGGAGCTTGCAGAGATTAAGAGAGAGCGTCTTTTGGGTCAAGACCCAAGCGGCGCTTTTTTATTTTGCTTTCAGCGCTTGAGCAGCGTCAGGCCGCAGGCGATGAGGATCACGCCCAGGAGGATCAGCCAGGCTTTGGGCGGGAGGAAGAAGGCGCAGATGGTGACGGCGCCGAAGACCAGCAGCACAAAACCGATATCCTTGGTTTCCTTGTAGATCTGAAAGCATCTTTTTTTACGAAAATTGTTGTTCATAGCAGCCCCTCCCTGCAAGCTATAATATGAAAGGGGATGTCTTTTTGTGCGTGGATATGATAAAATATAGACAGCAAAGGAGAGAGCGGAGATGACACTGAACGAAAGAACGAGTCTGGGCCTTATTACGGTCAATGACAATGTAATCGCCAAAATCATCCTCAGAGCGGCGGAGAAGGCAGAAGGCAGGCTGCTGCTTTCCTCGGAAAAGGGCAGAGTGCTGGGCGTGGCTTCCCGTGTAGGCGTCGGCGACGTGCTGGGCAATTTTTCTATCCGTGCGGAGGACGATCGCTATGTGCTGAGATTTTCGGGTGTGATTCTCTTTGGCAGCAGCATCAGATGGGTGAGCGAGACGGTGCTTGATGCCGTCGCAGAAGAATTGCGCAGCTTTTTTCCCCATCACGGCGGCAGGATAATTCTGCACATCGTCGGCATAAAATCCAAGCAGATCGCCGTGCGCGACATCGAGGTGATGAGAGAGTATGAAGCTGCAAGATAAGGTCAGCCAGATCAAAGGCGTCGGCGGCAAGCGGGCTGCGCTTTTGCACACCCTCGGCGTGGAAACGGTGGACGACCTTCTGCACCTCTTGCCGCGCCGCTACGAGGATCGCCGTGCGCTGTGCCCTATCATGGCAGCGCCTGAGGACACGCCGGTGCTGGTGAGCGGAAAGGTGATCGCCAAGCGGCAGGGCATCAGCACGCGCGGGCGCAAGGTGCCTTTGCGCGTGGTCGTGCAGGATTCCTCGGCCAATCTGGAGCTGCTGTTTTTTAACAGCCGCTATATTGACGGCCTGCTCGTAACCGGCCAGAGCTATACCTTTTACGGCAAGATCAGCATCAATGCCGGCCGTCGCCAGATGGTGCACCCTGAATTTCATCATCTGGGCGACAGGGACGATTTCCGCGGCATCCTGCCCGTCTATCCGCTGACCGAGGGACTGACGCAGCAGATGATGCGCAAGCTGCAGCGCGAGGCCGCCGGGGCCGCAGACGAGGCCGCCGAGTGGCTGCCGGATTCGATAGTCAGGCAGCACAAGCTCTGCAGCCCTTCATATGCGCTGCGGAATATCCATTTTCCGCAGGATGAACGGCAGATCCGCGAGGCGCGCTACAGAATGATATTTGAAGAGCTCCTGGTTCTGCAGACGGGGCTTTTGTACATCAAGCGCGGCCGCAACAGGCTTGAGCGCGGTATCGTCGTGCCGGAGAAGCTTTCGGTGCAGGACTTTCTTTCTGCCCTGCCGTTTGCCCTTACGGACGGACAGCAGCGCGTCTGGCACGAGGTGGAGGGCGATCTCTCTTCGCCGCGGCCGATGAACAGGCTGGTGCAGGGAGACGTCGGCTCCGGCAAGACGGTGGTAGCGGAGCTGGCCATGTATAAGACGGTAAAGGCCGGCTATCAGGCGGTGATGATGGCGCCGACGGAGCTTTTAGCCAAGCAGCATTACGCTTCCTTAAAGCGCGATCTTGAGCCGCTGGGACTGGAGGTTGGACTGCTGTGCAGCAGCATGAAGTCCAAAGAGAAGGAGGAGGTGCTGGCGCGGCTTTCTGCCGGACAGATAGACGTTCTGACGGGCACGCACGCCATCATCCAGCCCGGCGTCGAATTTAAGGCGCTCGGCCTGGTGATCACCGACGAGCAGCACCGCTTCGGCGTCAATCAGCGCACTATGCTGGCAGAAAAGGGCGACGAGCCCAACGTCCTGGTCATGACGGCCACGCCTATTCCGCGCACGCTGGCGGTCATCCTGTACGGAGATCTCGATATTTCCGTCATCGACACGATGCCAAAGGGACGTCGGCCGGTCAGGACCTTTTTGCGCTACGACGACGCCCGCGGCAAGATCTACGATTTTGTGGAGACGCAGGTGGGGCAGGGGCGGCAGTGCTACGTGGTCGCGCCTCTGATCGAAGAGTCGGAGAGCCTCGATCTGCGCTCGGCAGAAGAATTATATGAAGAAATAAAGGCCGGGCATCCGCGCCTTAGGACAGGGCTCGTGCACGGCAACATGAAGCAGGAGGAAAAGGACGCTGTGATGGAGGCTTTTGCCGCCGGACGCCTGGATGTGCTCGTTTCCACGGTGGTGATTGAGGTGGGCATCGACGTGCCTAACGCGACCGTGATGGTGATCGAAAACTGCGAACGCTTTGGTCTGGCGCAGCTGCATCAGCTCAGAGGCCGGGTCGGGCGTGGCGAGCACCAGTCTTACTGCATCCTCATCTGCGGTCATGAGAGCAAGCTCGCCGAGCAGCGCAACCAGATCATGGTCAGCACCGACAACGGCTTTGTCATCGCCGAAGAGGATCTGAAGCTCAGGGGACCGGGCGAGATCTTCGGCACCAGGCAGCACGGCCTGCCGGAGCTTGACATCAGCGATCTGGTACGGCACGCGGATATTCTCGCCAGCGTCAGGACTGTGGCGGCAGAAATTCTCGCAGCAGATCCTCTTCTTGCGGAAAACAAAGCCCTGCGGCAGCGGGTGAAAAAAATGTTCGGCGAAAACATATCACTGAAGCTATAAGCAGCATATCATATCCGAGAGGAGGTTTTTGATATGCTGCAGCTTATTTTGGCAGATCTTAAGGACATCGGCTATGCAGCGGCCCTGCTGGCCGTGGTCTGGCTGGCGAATTTTCTGCTCGACATATATTACAGCAAAAAAATAGAGCAGCGCTGCACGAGCTGTGCTCAGATATACGACGATGTGGTCAGGTTCCTGGCCGTCTGCGCGGGCGTGACGCTTCTGACCATCGCCATTAGCGCCTTTCCGCGCTTTATTTCCATGGTCGGCCTCACTGTGCCGGACGAATATGTGGATGTGATGAGCGTGCTCAGCATCGTGGCGCTCTTTGCCAAGGGCATCTTTGAGTACACCGCCAGCGCCGTCAAAAAGCTCAACGGCATCCTCAGGGACGGTCTCGATGAAAAGGCGGAAGAAGGCCAGACGCAATAGATTTTATCGATAGATACGGGCATTGCTATAGACTTTATCTATATACCTTGGCGTAAAACTGCGCCAGGGTATATAATTATAAAAAAGCTATCACGGAGGAATAATATGAATAAAATCGAAGTCAACGCGCTGGGGCAGCAGTGCCCGATCCCTGTCGTCATGACGACCAAGGCGCTCAAGGAAATGAAGGAGGCTGGCATCGTCGCAGTCCACGTCGATAACGAGGTGGCGGTGCAGAACGTACTCCGTCTGGCGCAGAGCCAGAATCTTGAGGCCAAAAGCGAAAAGCAGGGCGAAAAGCATTACGTCATTTCCATCAGTGCGACCGGCGCGCCGATTGCCAAAGAAGAGGAGAGCATCTCCTGCGCGCCTGATATGCGCGGCGATACCGTCGTCGTCATCAGCGCAGATCGCATGGGCGAGGGCAACGACGAGCTGGGCAGGGTGCTGATCAAGAGCTTCATCTACGCAGTTTCGCAGCTTGCGGTGCTGCCGAAGGCCATGATCTTCTATAACGGCGGCGCGACGCTGACGGTTGAAGGCTCGGAATCTCTTGAGGATCTCAAGAACATGGAGGCTCAGGGCGTGCAGATCATGACCTGCGGCACCTGCCTCGACTATTACAAGCTCAAGGACAAGCTGGCGGTGGGCTCGATCAGCAACATGTACAGCATCGTGGAGACCATGAACGGAGCCGGCAGGATCCTCCGTCCGTAAGCGGAGCAGGGTATGCGTAACAGAGAACTGAGACTGATAATTACTTTCAATTCCACCACCGATGCGATGCAGTTTGAAAAATTTTGCCGCGCGCAGGGGATAGAGGGGCGTCTGATCCCGGTGCCGCGCACAATATCGGCAAGCTGCGGCCTCTGCTGGCGGGCCCGGCCTGAGGATCAGCAGCGCATCGAGGCCGGCATCGCTGAGGCGCGTCTTGCGGTCGCGGGATTATATCAGATGGTGATATGACGGGGCGCGATTCGTCCTTCGGCTCGGGCGCGCTGGCGCCTGGCCAAAACGCGCGCGCTGGCGCTTGCCGGCGATTTCCCTCTAAACACTTTGGATCAGGCGTGCAAGGGAGCAGAGGACAAAATTTTCTCCTCTCTTTGCCAGGCCTGTCTTGCGTAAGGGAATTTTTCAGCTTTGTGGCCGGAAAAACTGTTAAAAAACCGGGCCGAAAGCGGCAAATCATTGCTTGAACAAGCTCTTTCTGCCGTGTTATATTCTCAAGCACCGAAATAAAAGTCATTAGAGAATATAATTTTGTCCTCTGCTCCCTTGAGACGGACTAGTGGAATTAAATGAGGAGAAAATTTTGTCCTCCGGCTCGGGGCGCGCTTTTTCCTTCGGCCAGGCGCGCTTTTCCCTTCGGCTCGGGCGCGCTTCGCGCTCTGGTGCGGGCACGCTTCGCGTTCGCTTGCGCCGGGATGATATGAAAAACGCCCAGGGGGCGTCTTGCTCCCTGAGCGTTCTTCTGTCTGTTAAGAAATATAAGGATAAATATTTTCTGGCGGAAAAGTTATTTTCCGGACAGCTGTCTTTCAGCCATTTCAACCAGCTTCTTGGTCATATAGCCGCCTACATAGCCATTCTGTCTGGCAGTCAGGTTACCCTTATCAGCCTGTTCGTAGTTGGAAAGTCCAAGCTCGTTGGCAACCTCAGTCTTGAGACTGTTCAGAGCAGGCTTAGCATTCATGTTCATCTTATCCTGTAATGACATTTTGTTCACCTCCTATTACACCAATAGTGTTACACGGGGCAATTTTATTATGTGATGCAATAAATGGCAAATGAATTGCTTTTGCTGCGCCGATAGGTTAATATATAATCAGAATTATTTTTGACGGGAGAAAAAATTTTATGAGGATTATCGCCGGAGATTTCAAGGGACGCAGGCTCAAGACGCCGGAAGACTATCAGATCAGGCCGACCACCGATAAGGTTAAGGAAGCGATGTTCAGCATTGTCGCGCCCTGGATACCGGGCGGTGTATGCGTAGATCTCTTTGCCGGCACCGGCAACCTCGGGCTGGAAGCGCTTTCGCGCGGGGCGGCCAGATGCTATTTCTGCGACAATTCGGCCAGGAGTCTGGCGATCATCAGAAGCAACATCGAATACTGCCGCGCGCAGGAGCGGGCAGCAGTGCTGGCCGGCGATTTTGCCAGCGCGCTTGAGCGCATAAAAGAAAAGGCGGATCTCATCCTGCTCGATCCGCCTTACGATAAGGACCTGTATGAAGAATGCCTGACGCTGATTGACTCGCTCGATATTCTGGCCGATGACGGTATCGTCGTGGCTGAGCACCGCCGCGAGCTGGCGCTGCCGCAGACGGCAGGCAGGCTGGAAATGATCAAGGAGCGCCGCTACGGAAGCATCGTTCTCAGCATCTACCAGTAGGCAGTAGCCCCTAATAATTGACTTCCTCGCTGAGCGGCTTTTCCAGCAGCTCGGGATTTTCCAGCAGCACGCGCAGCAGCTTGATCGTGCGCGAGTAATAATAGCCGTCGGCCAGCCTTTCGTCGATCGTGAGGCCGATGTCGACGCATTCGCGCATTTTCAGCTTATTGTCGCCCTCGTAGACAGGGCGCTTTTTCTTTTCTCCCACCACGCAGAAGACAGAGCAGGTGCCCCAGTTGGTCAGATGGTGATAGGCGGCCTTGAGGCCGATGGAGCCGAGGTTGGCCAGCACTGCCGAAGCGTAGAAAGGGTCGGAAGCGATGATGGCGCGCGGCATCCAGCCATGACGGTCGAGAAAACGGGCGAGGGCGCCGACCATCTTCAGCAGCACGCCGGGCAGCTTCTGGATGATGTCCATGCTGGCGGTGGAGGGATCTTTTTCCTCCTTGCTGCGGCAGAGGGCGATCTGCTTTTTGATTTCCTCCCGCACGGTCTCGATCGTGTAATCGGGCTTTGAATGGATGAAGGCCAGCGCTTCGCCGCCGTCGTCGGCGAATTCTTTTTTCACGGTAAAGGCGGCCGAAACCTCGTTACGCTGGTACATGGTCTTGTTGGCGATAAAACGGTTCATCTTCGGACGCAGGGTGATGACCTTCAGCAGGGCCGTGACCATGATCTGAAAGAGGTTGTATTCGTAGTCAGGATGCTCGCTGTTCTTTTTCTCCAGATAGGCGTTGATGGCCGTAAGGTCGATGCGCTCGCTGATGAAGGCTTCGTTGTCGCAGCGGTTAGGGTACATCAGCGGCATGATGCAGTGCATCGAGGTGATATTTTTCAGTTTTTTGCCGTCTTTTCTGTTCATGATAATTTCCTCCTTTTAAGCTGTAATCAGTTTGAGGTCCAAGGCAAGTTGACCGTAAATACAGTCCTGTCGTCTTTGCTTTCGACTTCCACACTTCCTTCGTGCAGCTCGACGACGCGTTTGACTATGGCCAGGCCCACGCCGTTGCCTTCGGTGGCATGAGATTCGTCTGCCTGATAAAACTTGTTGAATATTTTTTCGCGTTTATCGCGGGGAATGCTGCTGCCGCTGTTAGCGATGGAAACGCTGAGCCGGGAGGCATAAGGCGCGGCGGTGATGGCGATGACGCCATGCGGAGGCGCAAATTTGATGGCGTTGTCGAGCAGATTGATCCATACCTGCTTGAGGAGCTCTTCGCTGGCGGTGACGTTGTACTCGTCCATTTCAAAATCAATCTCAAGCGCCTTCTTTTCCCATTTGCGGCTTAAGAGCAGCACGCAGGAGCGCAGCTGCTCGCTGAGGTTAAAACATCCGGTATCGGTGAGGATGGTCTGATTTTCGACGCGCGTGAGGTTGAGGACGTTGGTGGCCATTTCGCTCAGGCGCAGCGATTCTTCCTCGATGACGGCCAGATATTCCTTTTTTTGCTCGTCGCTGAGACGGCCGCGCAGAAGCAGCTTGGCAAAGCCGGCGATAGAAACGATCGGCGTTTTGAACTCGTGGGAAAAATTATTGACGAAGTCGCTGCGCAAAACTTCCGTATTTTCCAGCTCTTCGGCCATGCGGTTGAAGCTGCCGCAGATTTCCGCCACAAAGGGCTGCCGGCTCCACCAGGGGCTGGGAGCAAGGCGCACCCTGTAATCGCCCTGCGCAAGGCGGTTCATGCTGTTGATGAGCATGTTGACCGGTTTGAGCAGCACGCGGCTGAGGATGAAGGCGGTCAGAAAGCCCACCACCAGGCTGAACAGGGCGAAGAACAAAAGCACGCTGGTCGTGGAGGACATGCTCGCGCTCAGGCCGCTGATTATTTCGGCTCCGGCCAGCAGGTACATGGCGATGCCGACGATGATGACCGTGATCAGCAGGGAGCCGAGGACGATGCCGGTAAATATGAGCGTCAGCGAGCCGCGGTGCGGACGGTCTTGGTGCAGCATTTTTCTGTTTTTCTTCATGTTGCTCTTGTTATTGCTCATTTCGTTCTATTTTAATTTTACGGCCTTGTAGCCTAGGCCTCTGACAGAAATTATTTCAAAATCGTCCCAGCCTTCAAAGCGCTTGCGCAGACGGCCGATGTGGACGGTGACGGTCTCCCAGCCGGTGTCGCAGTCGGCGCCCCAGATCTCGTCCATCAGCTGGATGCGGGTGAAGATCTTGTCGGGGTAGGAGAGGAGCTTGTACAGAAGGAGGAATTCTTTCTGCGGCAGGATATGCGTCTGCCCGTTCCTGCTCACCGAAAGCGTGTCGTAGTCCAAAACGGCCTCGCCGACGGTGATGCGGCGTTCGCTGGCGATGCGGGAGCGGCGCAGCAGCGCTTTGATGCGCAGCAGCATTTCCTCTTCATCTATCGGTTTGGTCATATAATCGTCAGTGCCGACGATAAAGCCCCTGTGCTTGTCCTCCGGCAGCATTCTGGCCGAAATCATCAGGATCGGCAGGTTGTTGTCGTTTTCGCGCAGCAGGCGGGTAAATTCGTAGCCGTCCATCACCGGCATCATGATATCGAGCACTACCAGATCGATATGCGTTTTGTCCATGAGCGCCAGTCCCTCTGCGCCGTCAGAAGCTGTGAAAACATCGTAGCCCTCGCTTTCGAGCACCGCTCTGAGCAGCAGGCGGGTATTTTTATCGTCGTCGATGACGAGAATATTTACCATATTATATCACCTCGTAATATTATGATCGCACAGCCAGATAAACTGAATCTCAACTGCCGGCAGGGCACGGGGCGGTTTGCGGGCCGGCGGGCAAAAAAGTTTCTTTTCAGTTTATCTTGCGCAGATATAATTTTTCCTGTACACTTAAAAGGTCAGCCACGAAAGGAACAGCTATGACAAACACGCACGAAACAGCCAGAAAATTCAACTTTCTCTATCGCATCATCAAATTTTTCGTCTGGCTTTTTTATCCCCGCACAGAGGTCGTAGGGGCGGAAAATCTTCCGGCCGAGCCGGCGATCATCGTCGGCAATCATTCCAAGATGAACGGCCCGATCGCCTGCGAGCTCTATTTTCCGGGCAAAAGATATATCTGGTGCGCGGCGGAAATGATGTCCGTCCGCGAGGTGCCGGCCTACGCCTTCCGCGACTTCTGGTCGCATAAGCCCGCCTGGTGCCGCTGGTGGTTCCGCCTGCTTTCGTATATCATCGCGCCGTTTTCGTCCTGCATTTTCAACAATGCCGGCACGATCGCCGTCTATCGAGACAGACGTATAGTCCACACCTTTCATGAGTCGGAGGCTCGCCTGACAGAAGGGGCGAGCGTGATCATCTTTCCGGAGCACGATGTGCCGTATAACAATATCGTCTGCCAGTTTCAGGACGGCTTCGTCGACGTAGCGCGCATGTACTATAAAAAGACGGGGCGCGAGCTCGACTTTGTGCCTCTTTATGTGGCTCCGGCGCTGAAAAAAATGTATATCGGCAGGCCCGTAAGGTTTGACGCTTCTGCGCCTATCAAAGAAGAAAAGGAGCGCATCTGCCGCCTGCTGGCCGAGGAAATCACGGACATTGCCCGCCGGCTGCCGCTGCACAGGGTCGTCCCATATCAAAATATACCGAAAAAAGAGTATCCCGTCAATACGCAGATCTGTGAGAAAGGAGCAGGAAATTGAAAAAACCGATCGTAGATTATCGCCATTTTCGCCTCTCTCGGCTGAACGAGCCGCAGTTTTCGCATCTGAAGCTGCTGGCAGGGTGGATAGTCTATTTTATCATGTACTTCCTCACCGAAAACCTGATCCCGGCCTCAAGCTGCCATGTGATGCACTGCTTTATCGATGATCTGATTCCTTTCAACGAGGTCTTCGTGATTTTTTATGTGTCCTGGTATCTTCTGATCGTGGGCTCGCTTCTTTATTTCATGCTCTATAATATTGAAGGCTTTAAGAATCTTTCCAAATACATCATCATCACGCAGGTGGTGGCGATGATGGTATATATCGTCTATCCGAGCCGTCAGGATCTGAGGCCGGAGGTCTTTGCCGACGACAATCTGCTCACGCAGCTGGTGGGACTGCTCTATACGGCCGACACCAATACCGGCGTCTGTCCGTCCCTGCACGTGGCTTATTCGCTGGGGATCGCCTCGGTCTGGATCAAGGAAAAGGATGTCAGCATTCTGGTCAGGACGTTTGTCGTGGTGCTGGCTGTCCTGATCTGCCTTTCGACGATGTTCATCAAGCAGCATTCGGCTGTCGACGTGATCGCCGCTCTGCCGCTGGGCCTGCTGGCCGAAATTCTCGTGTTTCACACCGATCTTCTGCGCCGCCGCCGGCGTTCTTGACAGCAGGGGGCTTTTGTGATAACTTTTAAAGTAGTAAATGCTGTTTTGTTTTGTCGAAACGACATGCCTTGCGAAAACGACGAGGCTTGCCGCAGCGACAGGGAAGGATAGGATATGGGAGTTTTACAGAGATTCAGTCAAATCATGAGCGCCAACATTAATGCACTGCTGGATAAATGCGAGGATCCGGCGAAGATGATCGACCAGTACCTCAGAGAGATGAACGAAAATCTGGCGGAGGTCAAGTCGACGACCGCTTCGCTGATGGCCGAGGAAAAGAGATGCCAGCGCGACGTTGATTCCATCACCGCTGACAAGAGCAAGTGGGAAGACGTAGCCAAAAAGGCGCTTGCTGCCGGTAACGAGGAGGACGCCAAGAAGGCTCTGGCCAACAAGCTGGAGATCGAAGGCAGACTCGCTGTGGCGGAGAAAACGCTGGCGACGGCCAAGGCTAATACCGACAAGATGCAGCAGATGTACAACAAGCTGGTATCGGATATTTCCGAGCTCAATAACCGCCGCGCGCTGATCAAGTCCCAGGTGTCGATGGCCAAGGCCACCGAAAAAGCCAACGAGATCAATGATCTGGCCGATTCGAGCGAAGCCATGAACGCCTTCGGCCGCATGGAAGACAAGGCGCAGCGCATGCTCGACGAGGCGATGGCCAAGGCCGAGCTTGACGCCGAACCGGCGGACGAGTCTGAGGATCTGCTTGACAAGTATGCCGGCAACAGCTCAGCTGACGTTGATGCCGAGCTTGCCAAGCTGAAGAAGGAAATGGGTCTGTAGGCCATGGGCAGGCCAGGCAGAGGCGGAGGCGGCAGCCGCGCGGGAGGCGGCCGCAGCAGTTTCAGATCAAGCGGAGGACACAGAGTAGGCCGCTCGCGCCCCGGCGCGGGCAGCCGCTCGTCGTTTCGTTCAAGACCGTCCCGCGGCGGCAGACCGCCGAGAAGGAGAGGCTACTACGGCGGCACCTATGTTTCCGGGCCGGGCGGCTGCGGCTGCGCTTCCGGACTGGCTTCGATAGTGATCGTGCTGGTGGTGCTGGCGATCGCGATCAGCATCATCTTCGCCGTCATGAGAGGGGGCGGAGATGAGGTTTCCACTATTGAGAGAACCAGGCTGGCTGATCCGGCGCCATACATAAACGACTGCATTGATGATGAGCTGGGCTGGTTCGAAAACGAGTCCCGCGCCGAGACGCGGTTGCAGGATTTCTACGACGAAACCGGAGTGCAGCCTTACATAGTGCTTCACGACTACGATCCGGCGCTCACAAACGATGCACAGAAGGAAGACTGGGCGCAGGCGTACTACGAAGAAAACATCGACAACGAAAACACGCTTTTGTACGTGTATTTTGCTGAGGAATATGCCGATGATGATGTGGGCTACATGGCTTACGTCCTTGGCAAGCAGGCTACCTCGGTGATGGATTCTGAGGCGATGGACATTTTCTGGGGACAGATCGACAGGTACTGGTATTCTGATCTTTCCACCGACGATGTTTTCGTATCCGCCTTCAACGAGACGGCCTCGATCATCATGAAGACCTACACCAGCGGCTGGGATGTGGCCAAGATCGCGCTGATCGTGGTGGCAGTAGTGATCGTGATCGCCGGTGTCATCGTCATCCTTAAGGTGAAGCGCAGAAACGAGGCGGAAAAAGCCGCCGAGACCGAACGCATCCTCAAGACCTCCATGGACGATCTGGTGGATGAGGCCGCAAACTCGAAAGCTGCCGCAGACGAAAGCAGTGACGACAACTGATCATAGGAGAAAAGCATAAGATCGGCTATTTCACGCCCACGGATCCACGTCCAGGGGCGTGAAATAGCCTTCTTTTTGAGTGGCGGCGGCCGGCTGCCGCAGAACTGGACCGGCCGGCCGCCGCAGAACTGGACCGGCCGGCCAGGTTTCTCAACTAAATTGAAATATGACGCTTTCTGAGATGAATTTTGCAGCATTTTTCAACTCAAACACGCGAAAACGAATCCCCGCAAGTTGAAACGCTCCTTCACTGTTTTCCTTTTCGCGAATTGCCTTGAAAGAAAAGGGAAAAATTTAGTGCAGCCACGGCTGACCGGCTTTGTTTTCAACTTGCAGAACGCGGCTTTCCTTATTTTGCGGAGAACATTTCTGCAAAATTCATCTTAAGGCAGAGCTTAAAACAAAAAAGTGGAGAAAAGCATTATTAGCAACATTGGAGGAAGGGAAAACAATGAAAAAGGTTTACGAGATAATTTTCAGTCCGACGGGGCACAGTAAAAAAGCTGCGGAGCTGATCGCCGGAGAGCTGATCGCCGGAGAGCTGCGCGGACAAAAAAAGACGGTCGACCTTTGCCTGCCTGGCGATGAGGAGAGGGAGACGGCCATAGAAGCGGGCAGCATCTGCGTTTTCTCCGCTCCCTGCTACGGCGGCCGCGTGCCGCAGACTGCCGCGGAGAGGATACTAAAACGCATCAAAGCGCCGCAGGGCAAAGAAAAGATCCCCGCCATCATCTGCGTCACCTACGGAAACCGCGCCTTTGAGGATGCGCTGCTCGAGCTTGCCGATCTGGTGGAAAAAGCAGGCTTTCGCGTGGCAGCCGCGGCCGCCCTGGTTGCGGAGCACAATATCGTGCACGAATTCGCGGCCGGCCGGCCCGACGAGAAAGATGAGCAGCAGATCAGGGCCTTCGCCGCCAAAGCCAGGCAGTTCCTTAATGAGGGAGCGGAAAGCGGCCTGAAAAAGGGAGCAGAAAGCGGCCTGGCAATCCCCGGCAACCGGCCGTATAAAACATGGAAGGCCTCTGCGCCGGATATCATCGTCGACAAAAGCACCTGCGTTTATTGCGGCATGTGCGCGCTCAAATGCCCGACGGCGGCGATTTCCAAAGATGGACAGAGGGTGGATAGGGGCAAGTGCATCGGCTGCATGCGCTGCCTTGCAATCTGCCGCAGCAGGAGCCTGCCGCCCGCATATGTCAGCGGCCTGAGAGAAAAAATCGCGCCGGCCTGTCAGGGGCGCAAAGAAAATCTTTTCTTTTTGCCATCAGATGCCTGTAAATAGTTGCTTCTGCGGGCAGGGTGTGATAGAATAAAAAACAGAATATCTGGAGGCAGTTATGAAAACCAAGGCGCTGTACGCCGGCTCTTTCGATCCGCTGACGCTGGGTCATCTTGATATAATCGAGAGAGCAGCCGGCATCTTTGATGAAGTTGTAGTCGGAGTGGTGGTAAATCTCGAGAAGAAGACCATGTTCTCCTTTGCGGAGAGGATGGAGATGATCAGAGAGGCTACGGCATACCTGCCCAACGTTTCCGTTGACATGTGCGACGGCCTGCTGGCTGACTTCGTCAATCGCAACGGCTTTAACGTCGTCGTCCGCGGACTGCGCGGGATGTCCGACTTCGACAGCGAACAGCAGATGGCGCAGCTTCATCAGCACCTGTACAACGATAAGACAGAAACTGTGTTCCTGATGTCTGATTCCAGATTTGCTTTTATCAGCTCAACAATGGCCAAACAGGTGATTTCCCTCGGCGGAAGAGGGGACATGCTGGTGCCGCCTTGCGTGTTAGAAAAGATGAAAAGGAGATTGAACAAATAATGGAAAATACGATGAAAGTTTTAGAGCTGCTTGAAGAATTAGAAGATTTAGTTGACGAAGCAACGGGACTTCCTTTGACAGGCAAGATCATGGTAGACGCGGAAGAGATTTTCCAGATTGTTCGAGAGATCAGGCTGGCGCTGCCTGACGATGTGCAGCAGGCCAAATGGATCAGAGATGAGAGGGACCGCATCCTGGCCGAGGCCAAGACGGAGTACGAGCGCATCATCAGGGAGGCCAAGAAGCAGGCCGACTATCTGGTTGAGACCGACGACATCACGATCAGAGCGACCAAGCTGGCTGCTGAGATCAAGCAGGACGCCGAGACTCACGCCCGCGTCATGAGAATGAGAACCTACGACTATGTGGACAAGATGCTCTACGATATGCAGGGCCAGATGGACGAGCTCAACATGAAGTATTTCGGCGAAATGTATACGAATCTCGAGGCGACCTTTACCAAGATCAACGAGATTCTTACCGCCAACAGAGAAGAGATGAAAAACCTCGCCTACAAGACTCAGAATGAGGTGGAGTCCGGCACCTTTGCCGAAAGCCTCGATAAGGAGTAAAGGGGCTAACAACAATATTTTGCTTTCTCCACTTTTTTGGTTATCGCCGCCCTGCAAGATGAATTTTGCAAAAAATTTCACCGCTTATATAGAAAATGAAGCTCTGCCAAGTTGAAACGGCCATGAGCTTCTTTGTTTTTTGGCGGAATTAGGGCTTAGAACAAGAAGAATGAGGACTTTTTACATGTGTGTGGTGGCGTTTTCAACTTGTGACTATGCTATTAAGCCCGAAAGAGAAGAAAAGTTTTGCAAAATTCATCTTGAGCCGGCTGTATTTTTGCATTGGTTGAGAAAGCTAATTGCGGAAGCGGTTTGCGTGCGCTTTAGAGGGCGTTTTTGTGCAATCATTTTTAGTCGTACGAGTAATGTTTTTCTCACGGCGAAATATGCTTGTAGTATGAGAAACAAAAAACTCCTCCTCAATAAAATAGTGGTGAGTGCGGCAGCCTGCTTTGCCCTGGCGATGATCGTCTTTCCTGAGGTGACGGAAGAAGGCGCCAAGATGGCGATCATCCTCTGGCTCAACGCGATCGTGCCGGTGCTGCTGCCGTTTTTTATTTTTTCCGACTTTATCAAGAGCAGCGGCGATCTGGCCAAGCTGCCGCCGCGCATCTATCCCTTCATCATGGGCTTTCTCTCCGGCTATCCGATGGGCGCCAAGGTCACGGGCGATTATGTGCGCGAGGGGCGGCTGACGCTGGATGAGGGAAGGGCGATTTTAAGCTACTCGATGGTCACCGGGCCGGCCTTTATTCTCTTCACGGTCGGCCAGTTCATCGGCAGCAGCAGGGCAGCAGCTTTAGTGGCGGCAGCGCATTACGCGGGCGCGCTTGCCAACGGATTTTTTTACCGGCAGGGCAGGATAAGAACGGGAAGGAAAGCGGCCGCCAAGCCGATAACGTCTAGAAAGCCGACAACGCCCATAACGCCCATCAAGAGCGATTACATGGAAAACTTCACCGCCGCCATCCTCGGTGGTTTTAAAGCGATGGCCATCATTCTCGCCTATCTGATCGTCTTTTATATCGGCATCGACCTTGCGAGCCGCGCAGGCCTGTTTGCCGCCATCGACAACAAGACGGTCTGTGCCTGCCTCAAGGGGCTGCTGGAAATGACGATCGGCACCAATCAGGTCGGCATGTGCGATATCGGCATCGAATATAAAACCGTGCTGGCTGCGATGCTGGTTTCCTTCGGTGGGCTTTCCGTCGCCGGGCAGTCGGCCTCGATGACACGAAACAGCGGCCTCGGCTTCAAGGACATTCTTCTGATGAAGCTCACGCACGGCATGCTGGCAGCGATTTTCGCTATCCTCCTGACGCGTTTTGTGGTATTATAAGCTTATGGATATGAAATGTGTGGGAATCACAGCCGAATACAATCCCTTTCACAACGGCCACCTCTATCACCTTGAGGAGAGCAGACGCCAAAGCGGAGCGGAAATCGTCGTCTGCGCCATGAGCGGCGATTTTGTTCAGCGCGGAGCACCGGCCATCGCAGACAAGTGGGCCAGGGCCAGGATGGCGGTTCTAGGCGGCGCCGATCTGGTCGTCGAGATTCCGACGGTCTTCGCCTGCAACGCAGCGCCCGTTTTTGCCGCCAGCGCGGTGGAAATTCTCGAAGAGCTGGGGGCAGATTATATTTCCTTCGGCAGCGAAGCGGGAAATATCGCCGCGCTTTGCGAAATTGCCCGGGCAATAACCGCGCAGGAGGAGACGCTCGCCGAGTCGATCCGCCGCAAAGTAAAGGAGGGGCTTTCCTTTCCGCGCGCCAGAGCCGAGGCCGTGGCTGAGAGGCTTGGAGAGGAAGCCTCGGCTCTGCTCGATACGCCCAACAATATTCTCGCGCTCGAATACATTAAATGCATGCGCCATGCTAAGCCGCTGACGATCGCCCGCCTGGGGCCGGGCTACAGCGAGCTTAACGCGGAGGGAAGCCTGGCTTCGGCTACGGCGATCAGGAGGATGCTCAGAGATGGGGAAAGCATCGACGCGCTGGTGCCGCAGCCGGCAGAGAAGCTGCTGATCGCAGAACCAAGACCGAACAGCGAGAGGCTCTTTGCGCTGCTCTGCATGCAGGTCTTTGCGCACTCCGCCGCGGAGCTTGACCGCGTGTTTGCCGGCGGCGAGGGACTGGGAAACAAGCTCAAAAATGAAATTCGCCGGGCAGCATCATGGGACGAGCTGGTGGAAATCCTCAAATCCAAGCGCTATACGCGAACAAGAATCGAGCGCTTTCTTATGCACGTGCTCCTTGATATTGCCGCTCCGAAAAAATACACCAACTTTATCCGCCCGCTGGCCTTTAACAGCCGCGGGAGCACATACCTTAAAGCCGTGAAAAAGAGCGGCTTATGCCGGCTGCCGTTTGTCAGCAGCGTCAAGAGGACGCCGGCGGAGCCGCCGGCTGAAACTGTGAAAGAGCCGCCGGCTGAGGGTCGGGCGTCTGCCGCGCTTGCTGCCGCGATCGAGAAGGAGATTCTCGCTACGGACATATATAGTCTGATCTGCGGCCGCGATCTGTATGAATTTTCGGAATTTGTGCGCTCGCCGCGCTTGGTGTGAGGAGGTCAGGACAGGCTTTTTTTCTCGCAGAATTCATAAAGCCGCCTTTGCAAAATCAAAGGTTGGAGAACAAAATCTTGTCCTCTGTTCCCTTGAGGCGCTGGTTTTGATTAAAAAGAGGGAAGCCAGTGCGCACGCCGTCTGCACAAACTCATTTTGTCCGATAACCTGTCCGATAACCCACAAAAATTTCACTTGACTAACCGGCGAGAAAGTGGTAACCTATTCAAGATAAAAAATTCAATTCACAAGGAGGAAGACATGCAGCTCGACAGGCTCAAAACTTCACAGCACGACCGTTACGTCACTGAAAACAGCGAATTGAACGAAAACGTTATTTCTATCCCTACTTTCGCAGATGTACATGTTCATCTTCGGGAGCCGGGATTTTTTTATAAGGAGACGATCAGGACCGGCACCAGGGCCGCAGCCAGAAGCGGTTACGGCGTGCTGCTGGCGATGCCTAACCTCGATCCCGTCCCGGATTGTCTGGCGAACCTGCAGAAGGAGCTTGATATCATCGAAAAGGACGCCTGCATCAGCGTGATTCCTTACGGCGCGATCAGCAGAGGCGAAAAAGGACGGGAGCTGGCCGCGATGACAGAAATGGCGCCTTTCGTAGCCGCCTACAGCGACGACGGCGTGGGCTTAAATGACGAGAGCCTGATGGAAAAAGCCATGCGCACGGCGGCCGGACTTGATAAGATTATCGCCGCGCACTGCGAAGACATGGAGCTTCGGGCCGGCGGCTACATTCATGCCGGCAGCTATGCGCGCGCGCACGGGCACAAGGGCATTTGTGCAGAAAGCGAATGGAAGCCGATAGAGAGAGATCTGCGTCTGGCATCAAAGACAGGCTGCGCCTATCATGTCTGCCACATCTCTACCAGGGAAAGCGTGCAGCTGATCAGGGAGGCCAAGCGAGCCGGAATCGACGTTTCCTGCGAGACGGCGCCGCATTATCTGACGCTGAGCGACGAGATGCTCAAAGAAGAAGGGCGCTTTAAGATGAATCCGCCGCTGCGCAGCGAGGAGGACCGCGAGGCTCTGATCGAAGGGCTACTTGACGGGACGATCGACATGCTCGCCACCGATCACGCGCCGCATACGCGCGAGGAAAAGTCGCGCGGCCTCAAGGACAGCGCCATGGGCATCACCGGGCTCGAAACCGCCTTCCCGGTGCTTTACACCAGTCTCGTGCGCACAGGTGTCATCAGTCTCGATAAGCTGATCGAGCTGATGTGTATAAATCCGCGCCGGCGCTTTGGCCTGCCGCAGGCAGAGGACGGGCTTGATTACGCCCTGTGGGAGGTTGGCAAGCCATATACGATCGACTCGGCAAGCTTTGTTTCTCTCGGTAAGGCCACGCCGTTTGACGGCTGGCAGGTATACGGACGCTGTCTCAAGACAGTCTGCGGCGGCCAGACCGTGTGGCAGGACGGAGAGAAGGGAGAGGTCGGAGCATACGGAGAGAAGAGATGAAAAAAGAGATATATATAATAGAAGAAAACTATCCGCTTACCGCGTCGGTCTATAAAATGGTTTTGCGCGGCGATACCTCGGCCATCACCCGGCCGGGCCAGTTCGTCGACATCAAGCTTGCGGGCTTTTTCCTCCGGCGGCCGATCTCGGTCTGCGACGCAAGAGAAGGCCGCCTGACGCTGATATATAAGGTGGTGGGAGATGGCACAAGGGCCATGTCCGCACTGAAGGCCGGCACAGAGCTCGATCTTTTAACTGGCCTGGGCAACGGCTACGATCTTGATAAAAGCGGCGATGCGCCGGTGCTGATCGGCGGCGGCGTGGGAATTCCGCCTCTGTACAAGCTGGCCCGCGAGCTGTGCGCCCGCGGCTGCCACGTCAAGGTTGTCCTCGGCTTTAACACAGCGGCAGAAATTTTCCTCGCCAGTGAATTCAGGGAGCTGGGCGCAGAGGTATATGTGACGACGGCTGACGGCTCCTCTGGAATCAGCGGCTTTGTCACAGACGCGCTCAAAACGCTTGACTATACGTATTTTTACGCCTGCGGACCTGAGGCTATGTTCAGAGCGATAGAAAAAATCGCCAGGACCTCCGGCCAGTACAGCTTCGAGGAAAGGATGGGCTGCGGTTTCGGTGCCTGCATGGGCTGCTCCTGCCAGACGAAATACGGCAGCAAGCGCATCTGCAAGGACGGGCCAGTCCTGACGAGGGAGGAAATAATATGGTAAGAGATACGAGCACAAAGCTCTGCGGCATCAGGCTCGACAATCCGGTGATCCCGGCTTCGGGCACCTTCGGCTACGGCCAGGAATTCGCCGCTCTTTACGACATAAACTGTCTGGGCGCGTTCTCCTTCAAAGGAACGACGCTTGAGGCACGCTTCGGCAACCCGACGCCGCGCATCGCCGAGACGCCCGCGGGGATGATAAACGCGGTCGGGCTGCAAAATCCGGGCGTAGATCACGTGACTGAATATGAATTGCCGCAGTTAAAGCAAGTTTACAATAAAAAAATTATGGCAAATATAAGCGGCTTCAGCCTCGAGGAGTACGTTGAAGTTACCCGCCGTCTGGCCGGTCAGGAGCAGATCGGCTGGTTTGAGGTCAACATCAGCTGTCCGAACGTGCACGGCGGAGGCATGGCCTTCGGCACCACGGCCAGAGGGGCGGCTGAGGTGACGGCGGCCGTTAAAAAAGCGGCTGACAAGCCCGTGATCATGAAGCTTTCGCCCAATGTGACGGACATTGCCGCGATTGCCCGTGCCTGCGAGGAGGCGGGCGCAGACGGCATCAGCCTGATCAATACGCTTTTAGGCATGCGAATCGATCTCAGAAGCAGAAAACCGGTGATCGCCAACACGATGGGCGGCTTTTCCGGACACGCAGTGCTGCCGGTAGCGCTGCGCATGGTCTACCAGGTCTACGAGGCGGTTAAAATTCCTGTGGTTGGCATGGGCGGTGTGACTAACGCGGATGAGGTGATCGAAATGATGCTGGCCGGAGCATGCGCCGTCGAAATCGGCGCGGCCAACCTCGTCGATCCTTATGCCTGCCGCGACGTGATCGCTGCTCTGCCTCAGGCGATGGAAAAATACGGTATCAAATCATTACAGGAGATAATTGGAGGTGCGCACTGATGGCAAAGGATGTAATAGTAGCCCTTGATTTTGCGAGGGCAGAAGAAACGCTGGCCTTTCTCGACGGTTTCAAAGACGAGAAGCCTTATGTCAAGATCGGCATGGAGCTGTTCTACGGCGAGGGCCCGCAGATTGTCAGGGAGATCGAGGCCAGAGGGCATAAGATCTTCCTCGATCTCAAGCTGCACGATATACCAAACACGGTCGGCAAGGCCATGGCAGTGCTTTCCGGGCTGGATATAGACATGGTCAACCTGCATGCGGCCGGCGGCAGCGAGATGATGAAGGCGGCGCTCAAAGGTCTGACGCGCGCGGATGGCAGCAGGCCGCTTCTGATCGCCGTCACGCAGCTTACTTCGACGACAGAAGAGGTGATGCAAAGAGAGCTTTTGATCGAAAGACCGCTGGCTGAGGTGGTCATGGACTATGCAGAAAACGCGGCCGGGGCCGGACTTGACGGCGTGGTCTGCTCGCCGCGCGAGGCCAGAGCCGTACACGAAAGATGCGGCGCCGGTTTTCTCACCGTCACGCCGGGCGTGAGATTTGCCGGCGGGGACACGCAGGATCAGAAAAGGGTGATGACGCCCGAGGCTGCTGCCCGCGAAGGCGCGGATTACATCGTCGTCGGCCGTCCGATCACGCAGGCCGCCGATCCGCAGGCTGCCTATGCCAGATGTATCAGAGAATTTCTGGGATGATTTCCCGCTTCAATAAAAGATGAGGAGGTTTTGCGATGGTGACAAAAGAAGAAATCGCTGCAGGACTGCTTTCGATCGGGGCGGTTTTTCTGCGGCCCGAGGAGCCTTTTACCTGGGCCAGCGGCATTAAGAGTCCGATCTACTGTGACAACAGGCTGACGCTGACGGCTCCTGAGGTGAGAGACAAGGTCGAAGAGGGGCTGGCGCAGATAGTCAGAGAGGAATACCCGGGCGCGGAGGTGCTGATGGGCACCAGCACGGCCGGTATCGCCCATGCGGCGATCGTCGGCTACAAGCTGGGAATGCCGATGGGCTACGTCAGAGGCGCAGCCAAGGATCACGGCCGCGCCAACAGGATCGAGGGCAAGCTGCTGCCGGGGCAGAAGGTCGTGGTGATCGAAGATCTGATTTCTACGGCCGGCAGCGCGGTAGAGACGGTTGAAGCTCTCAGAGAAGCCGGCGCAGAGGTGCTGGGAATTGCCAGTATCTTTACCTACGGCATGAAAAAAAGCGCGGACAGGCTCGGCCGGCACGAGATGAAAAACGTCAGCCTGTGCGATCTTGATACCTTAGTTGAAGTTGCCGCCAATAGCGGTTATATCAAAGATAAAGCCAAAGAGGCGATCCTGCGCTTCCGCGAGGACCCGTCAGACGAAAGCTGGATGAGAGGAGTAGAGTAAATGAAAGACATCAGAAATCTAATCAACATCACCGACCTTTCCGTGGAGGAAATCGACAATCTTATCAAGGTGGCCGACGACATCGTTGCCAACCACCAGGATTATGAGGACATCTGCCGCCACAAGAAGCTGGCGACGCTGTTCTTTGAGCCGAGCACGAGAACGAGGCTGAGCTTCGAGGCGGCCATGCTGGAGATGGGCGGCAGCGTGCTGGGCTTTTCCGAGGCCAATTCGAGCTCGGCGGCCAAGGGCGAAAGCGTTTCCGACACCATCAGGACGGTAGGCTGCTACGTGGACATCATCGCCATGAGACATCCGAAGGAAGGCGCTCCTATCGTCGGCGCGCAGAGAACGACGGTGCCGATCATCAATGCCGGCGACGGCGGACATTTCCATCCGACCCAGACGCTGACCGACCTTCTCACGATCAAGAGAAAAAAAGGCAGACTGAATAACATGACCATCGGCCTCTGCGGCGACCTCAAGTTCGGCCGCACGGTTCACTCGCTGATCGAAGCCATGCTGCGCTATGAGGGCATCAAATTCGTGCTCATCTCGCCGAGCGAGCTGCAGGTGCCGGAATACATGAAAGAAAAGATGAACGCCTGCGGTGCGCAGTGGAAGGAAGTAGAAAGCCTTGAAGAAGCCATGCCGGAGCTCGACATCCTCTACATGACCAGAGTGCAGAGAGAAAGATTCTTCAACGAGGAAGATTATATCAGACTCAAGGACAGCTACATCCTCGACCTTGAAAAGCTCAAGCCGGCCAAGGCGGATCTGACGATCATGCACCCGCTGCCGCGCGTAAACGAGATTTCCACCGAGGTCGACGACGATCCGCGCGCCTGCTATTTCTTCCAGGCTCTCTGCGGCAAGCACATCAGGATGGCCCTGAT
>CALWNX010000132.1 GCA_944382925.1 uncultured Clostridia bacterium
TTCCCGTCATTTTATCAACACTTTTTGTCCACCCTGTAAGTTCTCAAAAACAACTTAAAACCGCCATAGCCATTGAAATTTCAATAGCTACAGCGGTTTTTATCAACACTTTTTGTCCTATAACCCAGGAGCGCTCAAAGAGCTTGGTGCCAAGCTCGTCTTCCAGTACCTTGAGCTGACGGCTCAGCGGTGGCTGCGCGATGTGCAGCGATTCGGCAGCCCGGCAGATCGAGCCATATTCGGCTATCTTCATAAAATTTTTTAACGTGCGTATATCCATTACTTTACCTCAGGAGCATGTGCATATGCAGCTTGTTGTTGCAAAAAGTATAGCACCTCTGTATTTCCGTTAGTCATATAAAAAAGGTATGAGAACATGAGATTAAGGTATTACCGCTTTAAAAGACTGCCGTGTTAAAATCACCTTGAAAGGAGAGATATCATGGCAGAGTTCTTCTTATCCTTGTTGCCGATAGCGGCGCTTCTCATATGCTTACTGATCATCAAGCTGCCGGCTAAATATGCCAGCCTGATCGCGTTTGCGATCGCAATGGCAGAATTCGTGCTTTGGTTTGAGCCCGGGGCCTTTGGCATCTGGGTTACCAACAGCAAGGGGCTTGCCATGGCTGTGTTCGTGGGCCTGATCGCTCTCGGCGCCATGCTTTTGTACAACCTGGTCGATGTAGCAGGGGGCTTTAGCAGAATCAACGATTTTCTGGCGCAGATCTTCAAGGACAGGTTTGCTCTCTTCATCATGATTACCTGGACCTTCTCTGCTTTCCTGCAAGGTATCGCCGGTTATGGAATCCCGGCTGTGATCGCCACGACGATCCTTGTCAAGGCGGGTTATGATGTGGCCAGATCCGCGGCTGCTTCGCTGCTGGGCCATTCCTGGTCAATAACCTTTGGTTCGATGGGCTCTTCGATTTTTGCCATTGACATGGTGACGGACACACCGATAAGGGACACGCTGATTGATATGTCATACTTCGGCTCTTTGGGCATGCTTTGCTGCGGCCTTGGCGTGTGCTTCATATACGGAGGCTTTCGCAGCATGCTGCAGGGACTGAAATATGTGCTGCCGGCCTGGCTGATTATGTCTGCGGCGCTGATCGGGATGGCCTATGTGGAAATGGTTTCTGTCATCGGCTTCGTAACAGGTATGATCGGCGTGGCTGTAATGATACTGCTCCACAAGCTGTTTGCAAAGAAAGAAAACATAGAAAAGAATACTGAAAAAGTGACCGATGGGCACAGAGGCTTGTTCGATAGCGTACTGCCGTACGTTATGGTGATAGTCATGTCTATCGGTTTTTTCATACTCAGTCCGAAACTGGAGCTGTCCTTTTCCTTTGCCGGCTATGAATCGGCACAGGGTGCGATCGTTGAGGCCGAAGAAGACTACGTCACCTTCAATATCCTCAAATATCCGTTTACCATCATTGCCATTACAACCTTGCTCAGCATCGCTTATTACCTGAAGATAAAGAGACTGAAAAAGACCGATATCCGCGTGATCCTCAGCACCACCGTCAAAAAGATCAAGTCGACGGAGATCACCCTGCTGTTTCTCCTCTGTACCGCTTCGATCATGATGGACTCAGGGATGACAACGATACTGTCCACAACCATAGTCGATTTTGCCGGACAGGGCTACGCCTTCATGTCGTCTGTGATCGGTATGCTGGGCGCCTTTATTACCGGCAGCAACACCAACGCTAATATTTTGTTCGGTTATTTGCAGGAAACAGCGGCTCTCTCCTTGGGCATGACAACAGCAGTGATATGCGCGCTGCAGTCCGTATCAGCGTCAGTCGGCGGCGCTATCGGCCCGACGACCACGGCGCTGGTCGCGGCTGCGGCGGAGCTGTCAGGAAGAGAGGCGGAAATATACAGGCACACTCTTGCGCCTACCATCATCACCACGGCCGTTTTGGGCCTTGCCGCCCTGCTGGTGATTTAAAAGCGATATGGGCCGGCCGCAAGCCGTTCTATATATAACCAACAGTTTTATTCATTTTATCAAACCAAAGGAGGGAATTATCATGAAGCTTAAGAAAGCAGCAGCGATCATACTGATCCTCAGTATGCTACTTATGACTCTGGCTGGCTGCGGCGGCAGCGGAGATGGAGGAGAAGCTTCAAACGGCGATACCATGCAGTATACGATGGGTACCATGAACGCCACAGGCGGCTATATGATGCTTGGTACTGCCATCGCGCAGATCGTCAACGACAACATCGAAGGCATGAATCTCACGCCGGTAACCAGCCCGCGCGGCAGCGTGGAGAACGTGGAAACCGTTCAGTCAGGAGAAAGAGAGTTCGGTATCGCTTCCTCCAATGTCTGCAAGGATGGCTGGGAAGCAAGAGCAAACTTTACCGAGACGACCGACAATGTTTACGGCTGGTTCTGCGCTCACTATGGCATCACCTGGTCGATAGCGCTTGAATCCTCCGGCATCAAGGAGTGGAAGGACTTTGAGGGCAAGAAGGTAGCGATCGGCGCTCCTGGCAGCAACGACGCTTATCTGGCCGAAAACATCTTCTTCCCGATGGCAGGCGTAGATGTAGACAAGGTAGATATCGAATACCTGACCATGTCAGAGGCCACGACGCAGATGAAAGACGGACATATCGACGCATATATCGGCACTGCTGCTCCGGGACTGGCCACCATGGTTGATATGGCCAGCTCCAGAGAGACTCGTTTTGTACCGATGTCGCAGGAGGCCATCGACAAATGCCTGGAGGCTTATCCTGAATTTATCGAAATGCCGATGGTCAAAGCTGACGTGCCGGGAATCATCATGGATACAGACTCGTGCCCGACCGTAGCGATGAAGCATGTGGCGATCGTCAACAAGGACGTGCCTGAGGATACGGTATACGAGATGACCAAAGCCGTGTTTGAACACCTGGAGGACATTTATTCCGTTAAGGCAGAATTCGAATCCATCACTTTGGAGGGTGCTCTGGACGGAATGCCGATCGAGGTACATCCGGGCGCGATGAAATACTTTGAAGAACAGGGCGTTAAACTCAGTTAGCCAAAACCTGTCATAATCAGACTGCTCGACCGCCCGGGAACCACGCAGTTGCCGGGCGGCTCCTCACTAAGGAAGGGAGGTCAAAGAAGTGGAAAACAACGAAATAAAGGAAAATACCCAGCAACCAGCTGCGGCACCAAATCAGCCCGGGAACAAAGGAATCCTGGAAAAGCTCCACGACGGCTCGCTTGGCCGGGTTGATGATGTAAAACTCAACGGCGCGAACGGAAACAAGATTGTCAACATCATGTTTACGGTCGTGAGTATAGGGATAGTTCTGTATACCATATACATCGGCTTTTTCGGCATGCCGACGGTAATGTTCCACAGAATATCCCATGTGTGCGTAATCCTCTTTGCGGCGCCGATGGTTTATCCGTCCAAGATATTTAAAAAAGGCACCAAGATAGAATTCATCTTTAATATTTGTTGCACAGTGATCGGTGTCGTGGCCGCGCTCTACGCGCTGGCCAACTGGATGCGCTTTTACAGCTACAGCCTGACGACGCTCGACATAGTAATGCTGACGATCCTCGTCCTGGCCGTACTCGAAGCGACGAGAAGGTCGATCGGTATCCCGATGGTTATCATCGCGCTGATCGCGATCCTGTACTGTCTGGCAGGTCCGGCTCTGCCGGGAGCGCTTGCTCATAAGGGCTACGCTTTCTCCCGCATCATCAACATGATCTGCGTAGGCACGGAAGGTCTGTTCAGCTCCACGCTGGGAACCGCCTCGGTAGAGATCGCAGCCTTCCTGATTTTCTCGGCCCTGCTGCAGGCCAGCGGCGCGCTGCAATACTTTATGAGACTGGCCTTCGCTGTAGCGGGCGGCTATACCGGCGGCCCGGCCAAGGTGGCGGTAATCTCCAGCGCCATGATGGGCACGGTATCTGGCAGCACGGTAGCTAATGTTACTGCCACAGGCTCGATCACGATCCCGCTCATGAAGATGATGGGCTTTAAACCACATTTCGCCGGCTCAGTTGAAGCTGTGGCCTCCGCAGGCGGCTCGATCACCCCGCCTGTACTGGGAGCAACAGCCTTCCTGATCGCCGAATTTCTGGATATCAGCTACTGGGAGGTAGCGGTAGCAGCCGTTATTCCGGCAATCCTGTACTATGTCAGCCTCTTCAATTCCGTGCATGTGCGCAGCGCCAAGGAAGGTCTTGTCGGTCTGCCGAAGAACGAGCTGCCGAGCAAGCGCAAATCTCTTAAGGATGCGATCTTCCTCATCATTCCGCTTGCGCTGCTGATAGCGCTGATGGCTATGCAGTTCTCGGCGCTGATGGCCGCCATTTATTCGACGGTAGCACTGCTGATAGTAGTCAACTTTAAAAAGGATACCAGATTATCAGTCAAGATTCTGGTGCAGGCCTGCAGAATGGCGCTTAAGTCGATGCTGTCCGTATCGGCAGCCTGTGCTTCTGCCGGCGTCATCATCGCTACGCTGAGCATGACCGGCCTGGGTCAGAAGGTAGGCGCGCTGATCACGGATTTCTCCGGCGGTCACCTGATAGTCGCCCTGATCCTCACTCAGCTGGCAGCCCTGCTGCTGGGCACGGGCCTGGTAACTCCGGCTACATATACGCTGCTGGGCGTGCTGTGCGCGCCGGCGCTGATCGAACTGGGTGCAGAGCCGATCGCAGCACACCTTTTCATCTTCCACTTTGCTATCCTCGGCACCCTGACTCCGCCGGTATCGCTGGCTGCCTTCGCTGCCGCCGGTATCGCCGGTTCCAATCCGATGACGACAGGAGTGACGGCCTTCAGGCTGGCCATACCGGGTTTTGTAGTCCCGTACTTCTTTGTCATCAATCCGACGCTTGTCGGCCAGGGAGATCCGCTGAATATCGCCATAGATATGATTACGGCTATCATCGGTGTGTTCTTCATGGGCTACGCGCTTGAAGGCTTCATTAAGAGGAGGATAAATATCGTCAAGCGCCTCATGTGTGCAGCTGCCGGTATTCTGCTGATCTATCCTGACTATATGATTTCCGGCATCGGCCTGGCTCTGGGCGTGATCGTTATTGTCCTTGAAAGGCTCGCCAGAAGAAACGGCGACAAAGCGCAAAAGCAGGTGAGCGCATGAGCAGTATTTTGATCAAACATGTCAACATCGTCGACTCGCTCGAGGGTGTAAGAAAAAACAAAAACGTGCTGATAGAAGGCGGCAGAATCAAGGCAATCTTCGGCAACTCCGAAACGCTTCCGCAGGCCGACGAGGTGCTGGATTTGGCAGGCAAATATCTGATGCCCGGCTTAATAGATATGCACGTCCATATGACTGCCGAAGCCGGTATTGACAAAAGCGGAATGTCGGGCGGGCTCTGGCGCCTGTGCACGCCGTCTCCGCTCAAGGCGATGCACTTTCTGCACAATGCCCGCAAGGCGATGATGTCCGGCTTTACGACCCTGCGTAACTGTGGACATACGACGTATTACACGCCGGAGGATGTCGCTGTCAGAGACGCGATCAGGAAGGAACTGGTCGAGGGGCCTAACATCGTGGCCTGCGCCGGCTATATCACGATGACTGCCGGACACGGCGATCTGTCGACCAATAAAAATATCAGAAGGCTGCCGGAGTATAACATTGGCGACCGATGCTTTGACGGCGTGTGGGGCTGTGTCGAAGGGGTGAGGGAGAAGGTAAGACACGGCGCTGATTTCATCAAGGTTATGGCCTCCGGTGGTATGGGCTCCAGCGGCGATGAACCGGAATGGCCTAACTATACTGTCGAGGAGCTTTCTGCCATCGTCAGAGAGGCCCATGCGCTCGACAAGAAAACGGCGGCCCATACGCACAGCACCGAAGCCTCGCGGCGCTGCATCGAAGCCGGCATAGATACGATCGAACACGGCTGCGGACTTAATGATGAGATGTGCGCCAGGATGGCCGAGAACGGTCAGTTTCTGATTCCGACCATGCGGGTCGTCAACCAGCTGCTTGAGAGCAATGACCGCGAAGAACGCGAGAAGGCAGAAAAGATGGCCAAGATCCATGACGGCGCCCTGTATGCCGCAATGAGAAACGGGGTAAAAATCGGTTATGGCACTGACACGATCAATGCGCTTAAGCATGGCGAGAACGGGCTTGAGATCCTCAGCCTGCAGCAGTATGGCATGAACAGCAAGGAAATCTTTGACGCGATTACCTTTGTTTCGGCCCAGGCTCTTGGGCGCGAGGAAAAAATCGGCCTCGTGCGCGAAGGCATGAATGCCGATCTGATCGCTGTCGATGTTGATCCGCTGGAGCAGATAGAGCACCTGGCCTACGGTGACAATATCAAGATCGTGATCGTCAACGGAAAACTGATGAAAAACACACAATAACTTTTTAGCCTCTATAATAAAACGTGACGCCCGACCTGCGTGCCCATTGAAGGACGGGCGTTTCACTTTTTATTTGTCAAATAAAAATATTCTGTGTTATGATTAAAAAAGAAAACGATAGAAGGAGAAATCCGCAGATGAAGGCTGACGATTTTAATGCTGTTTTACGATCGCACACTACCGTCCTGGGCTTTCTTGCCCACGTCGATTCTGGCAAAACCACGCTTTCCGAAGCCGTGCTCTACACCGCCGGCGCGATCAGAAAGCTGGGACGCGTGGATCACGGCTCGGCCTTTCTCGACAACAACGCCGTCGAGCAGGAGCGGGGCATC
Organism: uncultured Clostridia bacterium; assembly: GCA_944382925.1. Classification (GTDB taxonomy): domain Bacteria; phylum Bacillota; class Clostridia; order Peptostreptococcales; family Anaerovoracaceae; genus Fimisoma. The sequence goes on from CALWNX010000132.1 coordinate 6,719, forward strand.
ACGGTGTTTTCCAAGGAAGCGCGCTTTGCCTGGAGAGACAGAAGTTATGTCCTGCTGGACACCCCGGGGCACGTGGATTTCAGCGCGGAAGCCGAACGGACGCTGGCGGTGCTTGATTACGCCCTCCTGATCGTCAGCGGCGCGGACGGAGTGCAGAGCCACACGGTCACTCTCTGGAAGCTGCTGGCCGCCTATGAGATTCCTACCTTCGTCTTCGTCAACAAGATGGACCAGCCGGGTACCGACAGAAAGCGGCTGCTGGCAGATCTTGCAGCCAGACTGGGCGAAAGCGGTTTTGTGGAATTTTCCGGCGCTGCGCCCGTATCGGCAGAAGAAGCGGCCGCCTGCGATGAGGATTTGCTGGAAGCTTATCTGTCAGGCGAGGAGCTTACGGACGAAATGCTGGCGCACGCTGTTGCCGGGCGCAGGCTCTTTCCTGTCTGCTTTGGCTCGGCTCTCAAGCTGACCGGCATCACGGAGCTTCTGGATACGCTGTCGCGTTACACCATAGCGCGTCAATATGCGGATGATTTTGGCGCGCGCGTTTATAAAATCAGCCATGACAAGCAGGGCGTGCGGCAGACGCACATGAAGATCACCGGCGGCTGTCTTACGGCGCGCAAGATGCTCGATACCGGCGGCGCAGCAGCCGGCGCGGCCTCCGGCTCCGCGACCGGCTCAGCCGGCTCCGCGACCTGTTCGGCCGGAGCGGAAAAAGTCGACCGCATCCGCCTCTACTCCGGCAGCACGTTTGAGCAGGTACAGCAGGCCCAAGCCGGACAGATCTGCGCCGTCACCGGCCTTACCCATACATACGCCGGCCAGCGTCTGGGACATGAATGTGGCGCGCCCGAGCGCAAAGCCAGACTTGCGCCTTCGCTCACCTACCGCGTGATCCTGCCGCCGGAGGCCGATCCGCCTGCCGTCCTGCAAAAGCTGCGCCGGCTGGAAGAAGAGGAGCCTTCGCTTGCCATCGTCTGGAAGGAAGCCGTGCAGGAGATTCATGTCAAGGTCATGGGACGGCTGGAACTGGAAATTTTGCAACGCATCGTTAAAGAACGATTTGACCTGGAAATAGGCTTTGACGGCGGCAGCATCATATATAAAGAAACGATTGCCGCACCTGTCGAGGGCGTCGGCCATTTCGAGCCACTGCGCCATTACGCGGAAGTACGCCTGCTGCTGGAGCCGCTGCCGCGGGGAGCGGGGCTGGTATTTGATACTGCGGTCAGCGAAGACAGACTTGACCGCAACTGGCAGCGCCTGATCCTCACACACCTGCAAGAGCGCGAGCATCCGGGCGTGCTCACGGGATCGCCTATTACCGATATGAGGATTACGCTCGTGGACGGACGCGCGCACCTCAAGCACACGGAGGGCGGCGACTTTCGTCAGGCGACCTACAGAGCCGTGCGGCAGGCCCTGCGCAAAGCAGAGTGCCTGCTGCTGGAACCGATGTATTCCTTCTATGCCGAGCTGCCGTCCGAAAACGTCGGCCGCCTGTTGACTGACATTCAGCGGCTGGGAGGCGAGTGTGATCCGCTCAAAATGATGGACGAGCAGACGGCTGTAGTTACCGGCCGTGGAGCAGTCGCTTCGCTGCGCGATTATGCGCAGGAAGTCGCCTCCTACAGCCGGGGCCGCGGCAGCTTCAGCGTTTCCCCGGCCGGCTACGGACTCTGTCACAACGCTGAAGAGGTCGTTTTGCAGAGCGGCTACCGGGCCGAAAGCGATCTCGACAACCCGACCGGCTCAGTTTTCTGCGCGGGCGGCAGCGCCGTCTACGTGAGCTGGGACGAGGTGGACGAAAGAGCGCACACCGCCAGCTATCTCGCTGCCCGCCAAAGCGCCGCGCCGGACGAGGCCGGCGCAGGGACGGGCGCGGGGTCAGGATGCTCAGGCGACGTTTCTGCCCGCAACGCTGCCGGCCGCCCGGATGGGAGAAACGCAGAGGCAACGCAAAAGGAGCTCGACGATATTTTCCTGCGCACTTACGGAAAGAGCAAGCGCGACGAGGATCTGCGCCGCCGCCAGACCGCCGCCGGCACGCGCCGCCTGGAACGACCGGCCCGGCCGCAGAGCATGAGCGGCAGCTTTCCGCAGCTGAAAAAAGACGGCCGCGGCGCCGCCGCCCCGTATTTCATCGTCGACGGCTACAACGTGATCTTCGCCTGGGAAGAGCTCGCTGCGCTGGCGGCTGTCAACATCGATTCGGCCCGCGAGGCACTGATCGAGGTGCTCGAAAATTACAGCGCATATAAAAAGGTAGGCATGGCCGTGGTCTTCGACGGCTACCGTGTCAGCGGCAGCCCCGGCGCCACGCAGAGCTACGGCCGGCTCAAGGTCATCTATACAAAGGAAGCGCAGACCGCGGACCGCTTCATCGAGGAGGCCGTCTACCGGATGAGCCGCGAATACAGCGTGACCGTCGTCACCTCCGACCGGCCGGTACAGATGGCCGCCCTCGGCGACGGCGCAGCCCGTCTGTCGGCCCGTGATTTCCATGCGGAAGTGGCCGGCGCTTCGGAAGAGATACGCGGCTTGCTCGCGCGGCAGAAAAAAACCGTCAACCGCCCGCTGGCCGGCAAGCTGCCCGGCGAATAAAGATGGCCGCCGACGCGATGACCGCCGACACGCCGACACGCCGACGCGCCGACGCTCCGGCCGCTAACGCGAAAATTCTCGCTAAATCAAAATAAGCAAGGGTGCAAAGAGAAAGAGCCTGTTTGCGGGCCTGACCCCCTGGGGGTATATGGAGCCGTAAAGGGCCCGATTTTCTCTCAGACCCCTTGCTTTTTGTTTTACAAGAGAAAACAGGAGCGCTATGACGGTTATAGGGTCATAGGACAAAATGTGCTGGAAAGGGAGGACAGGCTTTTTTTCTTGCAGGAATCAAAAAGCCGCCTTTGCGAAAACAGCGGACAAGGATTTTTTCTCGACTCTTGCGCAATGCGCCTTTAAAGAAAAAGCAGTCCGCCCGGATCGCGGCTGCTTGTAGCTCGGAGCAGAGAAAACGCGCTGAAAAGGCTTTCTTCCATAATAAACTCGCAGTCAGCAGATCCGCTTCTGCCGGATTTTTTTCTCAAAGCGCCTTATAGCAACGCCGAAAGAACAATTCTTTGTCCGCTGTTTTCGCCGCACCCGCAAAATCAAAGTGTGGAGAACAAAACCTTGTCCTCTCTTCCCTTGCGTGCCTGATTTTGAGCATTTAGAGAGAATCGTTGCCAACCGCTGTTTTGCCAACACGTTTTGTCCCATTCCGTTTTTTAGCCGTCGCATACCCCTTTTAGCCACCGCATACCCCCTACCCCCATATTTAACCTACATTTAACATTAGCAAGGTTTCAGTCTTAACATTCCCCCTGTATACTCAGAGCTGTAACAAGGAAAAATAAAATATTAATATTCTGTAGGAGGAATGAAATGAAAAAGGTAATTGGTTTAATTTTAGTATTTGTACTGGCTTTCACGGCTTTCGTGGGCTGCGGCAACGACAGCACCGAAGGCGAAGGCGGAGAAACTGAAGGCGCTTCCGGCGCGATCACGGTAGTCACCAGAGAAGAAGGCTCCGGCACCAGAGACGGCTTCACCGAGCTGATGGGCATCAAGGTAGACGATGTGGACAACACCACTCAGACGGCTGAGGTTTCCAGCTCCACTTCCGTAGTAATGACCACCGTGGCCGGCAATGTAAATGCTATTGGTTATATATCGCTCGGTTCGCTGAACGACACCATCAAGGCTGTCAGCGTTGACGGTGTAGAAGCTAACGTGGACAACATCCTTTCCGGAGAATATCCGATCTACAGACCGTTCAACATCGTTACCAACAGCAACAACGACCTCAGCGCTCTGGCCCAGGATTTCATCACCTTCATCATGAGCAAGCAGGGACAGGACATCATCACTGAAGAGGGTTACATCTCCGAGGCAGAGAGCCCGGCAGAATACACTCAGCAGGAAGGCCTCTCCGGCAAGATCGTCTGCGCCGGTTCCACCTCGGTATCCCCGGTAATGGAAGTTCTGGCGGACGCTTACAAAGAAATGTATCCGGATGTTGAGATCGAAATCCAGCAGACCGGTTCCGGCGCCGGCATCACCTCCACGATTGAAGGAGCCTGTGACATCGGCATGGCCTCCAGAGCAGTTAAGGACGAAGAGCTGGCAGAAGGACTGGAGCCTACGCAGATCGCTCTCGACGGTATTGCAGTAGTAGTCAACAACGATAACAGCGTAAAGAACCTGACTTCCGAGCAGATCAAAGCCATCTTCACCGGCGAGACCACCGACTGGGCTGATGTAGCTGCCGAGTAGTTCTCGAAGCAGGAAGCATCAAAAGCTGCAGACTCAGCAAAAGCAGCAACGACAAAACGGCAGAAGTAGTTTTGGGAGTAAACAAAAATGAAGAAATATTCTGAGACAGCCATGAAGTATATATTCATGGCTTCTGCCACGGTATCGATCATCGCGGTCGTGGTGATATGCGTGTTCCTCTTCTCCAAGGGCTTTCCCACCATTGCGGAGATAGGCGTGTTCAACTTCCTCGGCGGCACCGTGTGGAAGCCGCTGGAAGGGCACTTCGGCATCTTCCCGATGATCGTCGGCAGCATCTATGTCACCGCCGGCGCCATCATCCTCGGCGTACCGATCGGTATACTGTGCGCAGTGTTCATGGCGAGATTCTGTCCGCCAAAGCTATATAAGATATTAAAACCGGCAGTCGACCTGCTGGCCGGAATTCCTTCCATCGTCTACGGCTTCTTTGCCCTGATGGTGATCGTGCCTGTGATGCAGGACATCTTCGGCGGCAGCGGCAAGGGCATCCTTACGGCCTCGATCCTGCTGGCGATCATGATCCTGCCGACGATCATCGGCGTGGCCGAATCGGCGCTCAGAGCCGTGCCGGAAAGCTATTACGAGGGTTCGCTGGCTCTGGGGGCGACGCACGAACGCAGTGTATTCTTTACACTGCTGCCGGCAGCCAAATCGGGCATCCTCGCCGGCGTGATCCTCGGCATCGGCCGCGCGATCGGCGAGACGATGGCGGTGGTATACATCGCCGGCAACCAGCCGATCCTGCCGGATTCGATACTTTCGGGAGTGCGCACCATGACAGCCAACATCGTGCTGGAAATGGGCTATGCCGCAGACGGTATTCACAGAAACGCGCTCATCGCCACGGCAGTGGTGCTGTTCGTGTTCATCCTGATCATTAACCTTTCATTCTCTCTGCTCAGAAGGAGGAATGACTGATGGCAAACAGAAATTTCAGACAGAGACTCAAGGAGTACAAGCGCAGCCCGCTTTCCGGCCTGCTTTTTCTCCTCGTGTGCATCAGCGCCTTCATCGCGGTAGCGGTGCTGATCTTCCTCATCATATATATCCTCTATCACGGGATCCCGAATCTGACGCTGCCGGGACTTTTCGCCTGGGAATACAACAGTGAAAACGTTTCCATGATGCCGGCGATCATCAACACCGTGATCATGACGGCGCTTTCGCTGGCGATGGCCGTGCCGCTTGGTGTCTTCTCGGCCATCTATCTGGTCGAGTACGCCAAAAGAGGAAACCGCCTCGTCAAGCTCGTGCGCATCACGGCTGAGACGCTCTCAGGCATCCCTTCGATCGTCTACGGACTGTTCGGCTACGTGCTGTTCGTCATCACCCTGCATTGGGGCTACACCCTGCTGTCAGGTGCGATCACGCTGGCGATCATGATACTGCCGCTGATCATGCGCACGACAGAAGAAGCGCTGATCGCCGTGCCGGATTCGTTCCGCGAAGGAAGCTTCGGCCTCGGCGCCGGCAGGCTGCGGACGGTATTTCGCATCGTGCTGCCGTCGGCGGTACCGGGAATTCTCGCCGGCGTCATCCTGGCCATCGGCAGGATAGTAGGCGAATCGGCGGCCCTGATCTTTACCGCCGGCACCAACCCGGTCGTGCCGGACAGCCTGTTCGCTTCGACCAGGACGCTCTCTGTGCACATGTACGCCCTGATGAGCGAGGGACTTTACACCGAGCAGGCTTTCGCCACCGCCGTCGTACTGCTGGTAGTGGTTATATTCATCAACGCGCTGTCCGGCTTTGTGGCCAAGAGACTGGCAACTGACAAATAAGAGGTATAAAAGGAATATGGATAAGATAACAGTGAAAAATCTCGATTTATATTACGGCCAGTTTCAGGCGCTGAAGAATGTAAATCTGGAGATGAAGGAGCATGAGATCACGGCCTTTATCGGCCCGTCCGGCTGCGGTAAATCCACGCTTCTGAAAACGCTCAACAGGATGAACGACCTCGTCGAAGGCTGCCGCATAGAAGGCGAAGTCTGCCTGGACGGCGAAAACATCTATCAGGACATGGACGTCAATCTGCTGCGCAAGCGCGTGGGCATGGTGTTCCAGAAGCCGAACCCTTTCCCGATGAGCGTCTACGACAACATCGCTTACGGCCCGCGCACCCACGGCGTGCGCTCCAAGGTCAAGCTGGATGAGATCGTTGAAAAGTCGCTTCGCGATGCCGCCATCTGGGATGAGGTCAAGGATCGCCTGAAGAAAAGTGCCCTGGGACTTTCCGGCGGCCAGCAGCAGCGGCTTTGCATCGCCAGAGCGCTGGCGGTAGAGCCGGAGGTGCTGCTGATGGATGAGCCCACCTCGGCACTGGACCCGATCTCGACCTCCAAGATCGAAGATCTGGCCATCGAGCTCAAGGATAAATACACCATCATCATCGTCACTCACAACATGCAGCAGGCGACGAGAATTTCCGACAGAACTGCTTTCTTTCTGCTGGGAGAAGTGGTAGAATATAATGAAACAGAGAAGCTGTTCTCCGTGCCGCAGGACAAGAGAACGGAGGACTATATCACAGGAAGGTTTGGTTGATTTTATGAGAAACAGATTCGAGCAGCAGCTGGAAACGCTGAATTCAGAATTGATCACCATGGGCGCTCTCTGCGAGGAGGCTATTACCTATGCCATGAACGCGCTGTTTCGGGGCGATATGGCCATGGCGCAAAGAGCGATAGAAGCCGAAAGACAGATAGATCAAAAGGAAAGAGAGATCGAGAGCCTCTGCATGAGACTGTTGCTGCAGCAGCAGCCGGTGGCAGGTGATCTGCGCGTGATTTCCTCAGCTCTCAAGATGATAAGCGATATGGAAAGGATCGGCGACCACGCGGAGGACATCGCGGAGATCGCCGGCTTCATCGAGGAAGGCGACGGTCTGCCGCAGGAAGATAACCTGCAGAAAATGGCCAAGGCCGCTTCCTTCATGGTGACCGAAAGCGTCGATTCCTTCGTCAAAAAAGACCTCGACCTGGCACGCAAGGTCATCAGAGACGATAACGTGGTCGACAGCTATTTTGACAAGGTAAAGGACGATCTGATCGATATGATCGCCGTCGATCCGAGCAGAGGCCGCCTGTACCTGGACATTCTCATGGTGGCCAAGTATCTGGAAAGAGTGGCCGACCACACCACCAACATCGGCGAGTGGGTCGTTTACAGCATTACGGGCCGGCATCCTGAGGAGGAATAGCGATGATCTACTTACTGGAGGACGATCACAACATCAGAAACTTTGTCGTCTATGCGCTCAACAACTCGGGCCTTGAAACCAGAGGCTTTGAGAAGCCGAGCGATTTTTGGGCTGCTCTGCGCGAGCAGAAACCGCAGCTTGTGATCCTCGACATCATGCTGCCGGAGGAAGACGGCCTTTCCGTGCTGGCCAAGCTCCGCCGCAGCGTCGACACCAAGAGCCTGCCGGTCATGATGCTCACCGCCAGGGGCACCGAATACGACAAGGTGATCGGCCTCGACAGCGGAGCGGACGACTACGTGAGCAAGCCTTTCGGCACCATGGAGCTCATCGCCCGGATCAAGGCTCTGCTGCGCCGCACCGAGCCGGTTACGGACGAAAAGGAATACACGATCGGCGAGCTTTACCTCTGCCCGGCCAGGCACATCATCCGCGCGGCGGGCAAGGACGTGGCGCTGACGCTCAAGGAATTTGAGCTGCTCTGTCTGCTGGTGCAAAACAGGGGCAAGGTGTTCACCAGGGACGCTATTCTGCGAGATATATGGGGTTATGAATTCGACGGGGAAAACAGGACGGTCGATGTTCACATCAGAACGCTGCGCGCCAAGCTGGGCGAGTGCGGCAGCCTGATCGAGACCATCAGGGGCATCGGCTACAGGATCGGAGGTTAATCGATGACCAAAAGGATTTTCGCGGGGATCATTTCTGTTTCCCTGCTGACCATGATCGCCTGCATCGTGCTGCTGATGGGCGTGATGTACGATTACATGGGCGAAAAAATAGATGAAGAGATGAAAAACGAAGCCCGCCTCGTCGAAGCGGCGCTTGACGGCAGCGGCCCGGACTACCTTGAAGGGCTTGATACCGCCGCCATCAGGAGCAGGATCACGCTGATCGCAGGAGACGGCGAGGTGCTCTTTGACAGCGACGCCGACTCTGAGGATATGAGCAATCACCTCGAGAGAGAAGAAGTGCAGGAAGCGCTTGCAGGCGGCGAGGGCTATGCCGTGCGTCATTCCAGCACGCTTTCCGAGGATACGCGCTATTACGCCATGAAAATGGATGACGGCAGCATCCTGCGCCTTTCTACCAGCCATTATTCAAAGATGGGTCTGGTCATGGACACGCTGGGCGTCGTGCTGGCGATCGCCGTGATTCTGATCGCGATCGGCGCGCTGATCGCCAACCGCGTCACCAAGGCCATCATCAGGCCGATCAACCAGATCGACCTCAACGAGCCTGACATCGAAAAGAATTACGAGGAAATCCTCCCGCTTCTGCGCCGCATCAACCAGCAGAACGCCAGGATCCGCGGACAGATGGAAAACCTCAGCAAGCAGCAGAACGAGTTCCGCATCATCACCGAAAACATGGCCGAAGGGCTGATCATCATCGACAGAGACATGGAAGTCCTCACCTGCAACAGCAGCGCGCTCAAGATGCTCGACGCCGGCGAGAGCGCGGAGACGGGGACGGTACTGAGGCTCAACAGGAGCGAGGCTTTCCGCCAGGCGGTGACGGGAGCGCTGGCCGGCCGCCATCTGCAGACTCTGCTGAACGTCAACGAATCGATCTGCGAGATCATCGCCAACCCGGTCTACGACGGCGGTCAGGTGACGGGAGCGATCCTCATCATCCTCGACGTGACGGAAAAGGAAAGAGGCGAGGCGCTGCGCCGCGAATTCACTTCCAACGTGTCGCACGAGCTCAAAACGCCGCTGACCTCGATCTACGGGGTATCGGATATGCTCGGCTCCGGTCTCGTCAAGCCGGAGGACGTCGCCCGCTTTGCCGGCACCATCAAGGAAGAATCCGCCCGTCTGATCTCGCTGATAGAGGACATCATCAAGCTTTCGCGCCTCGATGAAAACAATGTCCACGAAGAGAAAGAACCGCTCGATGTGCTCGGCGTGGCCGAAGAAGTGGCCCGCCGCCTCACTCCGCGCGCCGAAGCGGAGAAGGTAGAGCTTTCCGTCAGCGGCGAGCATGTGCAGATCATGGGCGTGGAGTCGATTCTCGACGAGATCATATACAATCTCTGCGACAACGCCATCAAATACAACAAGGAAGGCGGCCGCGTGGACGTGAATGTCAGCAGCCAAGACGGCAGCTGCCTGCTTTCTGTCAGAGACACCGGCATCGGCATCCCCAAGAGCGATCTCAAGCGCGTCTTTGAGCGCTTTTACCGCGTAGACAAGAGTCATTCCAAGGAAACCGGCGGTACGGGCCTGGGTCTTTCGATCGTCAAGCACGCGGTGATGTTCTTAGACGGCCGGCTCGAAATCGAAAGCGTTGAAAACGAAGGTACCGAGGTAAAGATCAGCTTCAAAGCTGTTTAATTTATCCCCGACATGGTAATAGTTATATATAGACGCTAAAATCATGTAGATAAATCACGGAGGTATAAGTATGAAGTTTTACGTTTGCGAGCATTGCGGCAACATCATCTCGTTCGTCAACAATTCTGGCGTTCCTGTAGTTTGCTGCGGCGAAAAGATGAAAGAGCTGGTTCCGGGCACGGTCGATGCCGCCCTGGAAAAGCATGTGCCGGTAGTGGCCGTTGAGGGAAACAAGGTTACCGTCAAGGTGGGCGAGGTAGAGCATCCGATGCTCGAAGAGCACCACATCGGCTGGATCGCCATCGAAACCGAGCAGGGCAGCCAGATCAAGCATCTTTCTGCCGGCGAAAAGCCGGAAGCCCAGTTCGCTCTTGCCGAGGGCGACAAACTGGTGGCCGCCTACGAGTGGTGCAACCTGCACGGCCTGTGGAAGAAATAAAACGCAAACCGTCAGAGTGCAGATAAACCCCAGACAGCTTGTTTTGCAAGTTGCCTGGGGTTTTTTGTTTGTTTATATATGGCTGTGTTTCTCCTCTAAACGTTCAAAATCGAGTGCGTAAGGGAATAGCGGACAGGATTTTGTTCTCCACGTTTTGATTTTGCAAGTCTGGCGAAAAGAGCGGGCAGAGAATTGTTCTTTCGATGGTGTCATGAGAGACTTTGAGAAAAA
>CALWNX010000133.1 GCA_944382925.1 uncultured Clostridia bacterium
TGTTTATCGTCTACTTCGCCGCCGGCGTGGTGCTGGCGGTGCTGGCGCGCCTGATCTACAAGACGCGCAAGCTGGAGTTGATCGGCACCTCCACGCTCTCGCACATCTTTGAAGAGCTGGTGACTTATCTGGTCGTGTTTATCGGCATGAGCGCCTTCGGCCTCATGATGTGGACCTTTACCAGCTCCAGAGCTGTGATCCTGCTGGGCATGGCGGTGGGCATGCTGGTGACCTTCTTCGTCGTCAAGGTGATCGTCAACAGGAGCGTGAGAATTTTCAACCGCGAGCTCCTGCGCTCGTTTGCCCTCTACCTGCTGATCGCCGTCGTCTTCGTGGCGCTGACCGTCTTTGACGTGGCGGGCTTTACCAGACGGGTGCCGGAAGCGAGCGAGGTCGAGGCTGTCAAGATGGATGATTTCGTCTTCACCGGCAGCGATTACATGATCTTCGGCGATAGCAACCCGAAAGGCGGCGCCGAAAGATATTTCACCTCTGCGGAGGACATTGAAAAGATCGTCAGCCTGCACGAGTATATCGTGGAAAACCAGGCTTACAGCGGCGGCCTTTACAGCGGCCGGACGGAGGAAGAGTCGGAAGCTGCCGGCGCCGAGCTCTACGATATGGAAGGCAACCAGGTGCAGTCGACCAACGAATACATTCATATCGAGTACAAGCTCAGCAGCGGCCGCACCGTAGAGCGCATGTACGATGTTACGCTTGACGACAACATCGCCGCCATCATCGACGAGCTGGTGACGAGCGAGGAATACCGCGCCAAGAACAGCGTCTTCACTTATATAGATGTAGATAATGTCAGCCACGTTCAGCTCGTAAGCTATGAGGACAGCTCTGACGGCAGTAACGTGGCGGTGATCGACTCCCGCTCCATGATCACCGGCCTGCTCGAGGCCTGGGATGCCGACATGGCCAGCTTCGGCTATCAGCATAACAACCTGACCGTTTCCGCCTATACCGATCTTGCCAGCATTGAGATTTCCTTTAAGCAGCCGGAGAAGGAAAAAGGCTCGGCCGGCGCGCTGTGGGGGGGGCAAGAAACACAAGCCGGCGGAGGAGCAGGAGACCATCACCCTGACGATCAACAATTACTGTGAAAACACGATCTTGTATCTGACCGAAAGCGGCTACGGCCGCATCACCGGCTATGAGCAGTAGGCCGGCGGCTTGTTGAAGGCCGGCGGACGGCGCGTAGCTTTCGGCGGTTGCCGGCGGCTTGCACGTAGCTTTCGGCGGTTGCCGGCGGCTTGCGCGTAGCTTTCACCACCTTTTTGATATATCAAGCTGCTCAAGTTGAATTTTGCAAAAATTTTCATCTCCTTTCGCGGAAATAAGCATCTGCCAAGTTGAAAACAAGGTTTTTCGCTGCTGTTTTATGCGAATCGCAGGAAAAAAATATAGAAAAAGGGCTCCTGACGGGACGGATAACGACTGGTTTCATCTTGGCAAGAGCCTTTTTCCTATGATAGCGGAGAAATTTTTTGCAAAATTCATCTTGGCCAGCGCTCATTTCTGACGATGGTGGAGAAAGCAAACCTTTGGCCAGGTGATCAGGAGAACATGAGCAGGAGAACATGAGCAGGAGAACACGAGTATGAAAGAGACGACAACATATTATGAGACCGTGATCGTAGGCGCGGGCGCCGCCGGGCTCTTCTGCGCCTGCGCCCTGGGATACGCCGGCACGGCGGGACGCGCCCGTGCGGCAGGAGGCGCCGGCGCTGCGGGAAGCGCCGGCGCGGTCATACTGGAAAAGACGGGCGCCGCCGGCACTAAGCTGCGCCTTTCCGGCAGCGGTCAATGCAATCTGACGCATGACGGTTCGATCAAAGACTTCATCAGTCATTACGGCGAAAACGGCCGCAGGATCAGAGGACTTTTGCAAAAACACAGCAATATAGAGCTGTGCCGCTTTATGGAAGGTCTGGGCGTCAGACTGACAAGCAGGGAAGACGGCAAGATATTTCCCGCTTCGCTCAACAGCCGGGAAGTGAAGGAAGCGCTGCTGGCCGGGATCGCTGCCGCCGGCATCAGGATCAGGTATCAGACGCCGGTGACGGGCATCGCATATATCGCCTATGCGGCAGAAGAGCAGGGTGGAGAGGACGACGCCGGGTGTGAGAGCGGCCGGCGTTTCGTGCTGGAAACGCCGGCCGGCCCGATAGGCTGTCATAATCTGATCGTTGCCACCGGCGGCTGCTCATATCCGAGAACCGGTTCGGACGGGCAGATGCTCTTCGTGCTTGCCCGCGACCTCGGCCTGACGGTCAAAAGCCCGCGGCCGGCGCTTGCGCCTGTTTATGTGGAAAACTACCGCTACGGACAGCTGGCCGGCCTCAGCTTCCGCGACGCAACGCTGACGCTGAGCGATGCGGCCGGGACGCGCACCTTCCGCGGCGATTTGCTTTTTACGCATAAAAACCTCTCCGGCCCGCTGATCCTCAACAACTCGCGCTACTTAGCGCCCGGCGCCAGCTTCACGCTCAACTATCTGGCGCCGCTTGGCGAGCCGGAGCTCATTGCCCGCATGCGGCAAGATTTCCTGGGCAATAGCAAATCGCCGCAAAACTACCTGAGCGACGAGCTTGGCCTGCCCAGGCGCTTTGCCCGCCAGCTGGTCACAGACCTGGCCATCAGTGAAAGCAAGGTTTCCCAGCTCGGCGGCGGCCAGCAGCGCGCGCTGGCCGCCGCCCTCACAGCCGCTTCCTTTACAGTCAGCGGCCTGGGCAGCTTCAGCGAGGCCATGGTAACAAGCGGCGGCGTCAGCCTGGACGAGCTGCAGCTCCCGCGCATGGCCGCAGCCCGATATCCCGGTCTCTACCTCATCGGCGAGGTCGTCGACATCGACGGCGACACCGGCGGCTACAACCTGCAATTTGCCTATTCCTCCGCCCGCGCGGCGGCCAGCGATGTTAACCAAAATCGGTGAAAAACCGATCTTTGGTTAACATTTTTTTTATAGCAGGCGTTTTTCACGCCGGCGCGCTGGCCGCGCGCCGCGCCTTGAACAGCGGCGCGGCGGCAACATATATATAATTTAGGAGGGGCGCGGCCGCAGGCCGGCGCCCCGTGAAAGGAGTTATTATGGCAAAACTGATATATTTAAGTCCGTCCAATCACGGCACCGGCGCGAACAAATGCAGGAAATCGGGCTGCTACGAGGATAAGCACACGCGGCCGATCGCAGAGGTTTGCGCCAGGCATCTTAAAAACAACGGCTTCGAGGTGATAGTGGCCAAAGCTTCGCAGAGCATGGCACAAAGGTGCAGCGAGTCAAATGCGAAAAAGGCCGCGCTCCACGTACCGATTCATACCAATGCTTTCAGCGACGCCTCGGCCCGCTATCTGCTCTTCATGTTTTACCGCGACAACGACGCCTACCGCAAGCTCTTCAACGCGGTCGCGCCGCAGCTGGAAGCCGTCTATCCGGGCAAGCTCAAGGCCAAGTTTTCCAAGCGGACCGATCTTTATGAGATCAACGTGCCGACGGCGAAGACGATCTACTGCGAGTTAGGCTTCCACACGAATCAGAAGGACTGCGACGAGTTCATCCATCAGCCGGAAAAGGTAGGCAAGGCGCTGGCCAAGGGCATTTGCAGCTACTTTGGCGTCAGCTTCAGGGATGAGGCGGAAAGCAGCCCGTCCGGCGGCGCTGACAAGCCGGCAAAAGAGCCGGCGGGTAAACCGGCGGCGGAAACGGCAGCTAAGCGCAAAGCCGGCACGGCCGTCAAGCTTTCCGCCGCCCCGCTCTACAGTGCTTCCACCAGCAAGGTGCCGGCCACGCACGTGACGGGCACGTATTACCTCTGGGATGACGAAGTGATCCGTGGTCGCATGCGCATCACCAACCTCAAATCGCGCGTGGGCGTGTCCGGCCAGGTGACAGGCTGGGTCGATGAAGAGATGCTCGACTGATCGCCGGCAGTTCGACTGGCCGGCCGTCCGCCGTCTGTCGGTTGCCGGATGTCGGTTGCTGCCGTCTGCCGGCTGCTGCCCCTGCTAATCGTCGTTTTTCTAGCGATTTAGCAGGGGCACCCCCTGCTACAACTTAATTTCTGACTTATCTAGCAGGGGCGCCCCCTGCTAGAGCCTTTTGCAGGCAACTTTTAGCAGGGGTAAAATCTGCGTTTCTTGCTCGCAAAACTGTAATATTCGTTAAATTGCTCGCCATCCGCCTCTTTTCCGCTCATTTTACCCCTGCTAAATCTAGTGAAAAGAAGCCGTTTAGCAGGGGCGACCCCTGCTAAACGGCAGCATTTTAGTCATTTGGCAGGGGTGCGCGCTCTCCGGCCTGCTTTCTGCAAAGCAACACTTTACAAATAAAGTAAAATAATGTAAAATATTTACAAAACACCGCGCGTGCCGCCGCGCCAGCCGCGCTGGGCGACGCAAAACACCGCGCGCCGCGCTAACAGCGCTCCGCGCAGAAAGGGGAAAAAATGGATTTCAGAGAAGCAACGAGACTTGATTTGGAGAACGAGGAAAAATTGCTCAGACGGTATGAGAATATGCTCAAAAGACTGCCGCCGGGCCGACTCTGCATCATGAAGAAAGAATGGGGCGACGAATATTATTACGTCGACGAAAAAACGGGCAAGCGCATCTATATAAACAAAGAAAACGCCCAGCTGATCAATGATCTTAAGCTTAAGCGCTTTCTGCAGCTGGCCATCCGGATCCTGCGCCGCAATATCGCCCTGCAGAAAGAAGTGCTCGAAAAATACCGGCTTTATGCCTATGACAGCATACAGGGGCTGCTGGCGGCAACATATAGGTCGGAAATCCAGGCAAAGGCCGCCGGCGCGAGCAGCACTTTCCGGGAAGAGCAGAAAAAGCACATGACGACAGCCGGTTTCAAGGTGCGCTCAAAATCCGAAGCCATGATCGTGGAAATCCTCAGCAGCAAGGAGATCCCTTTTCAATATGAAGAGCCCCTGACCCTGTACAAGGACGGCAATCCCGTCATCGTTCATCCTGACTTTACCTTTACCAACCGGCACGGAGAAAAGATTTTCTGGGAGCATATGGGCATGATGGACGTGGAAGAATACAGAAAACGAGCCCTGGACAAGCTGGCGGTTTTCTGGGAAAACGGCATCGTCCCGCCGCACAACCTGCTCCTTTCCAGCGAAACGGGCGACGGCTCGCTGGACGTGGCGACGATCGCGATGATAGCCGATATGGTGCAAAAGATGCTTTGAGCAGGGAAAATAAGTAAGGTGGACAGATAATTATCAAGTAAAATTACTTGACAGGCCCGGCGGGCTGTGCTAAACTATACGCTGTGACAGAAGTGTCAAGCAAAAATGCTTAACAGCACGCAGGCTGACTTTCGGGTCAGCTCGCAGGCCAAAGCGCAAGGCCAAAGTGCAGGCCAAAGCGCAAGGCCGCCGCGCCGCGAGGCAGGAGAAGAGATGGTAGATGAGATAACCAGAGCCAGCCTTTTATACGATTTTTACGGGGCGCTGCTGACCGAAAAGCAGCGGCAGGTGATGGCACTTTACCACGAAGAAAATCTTTCCCTGTCGGAGATCGGCCAGGAATTCGGCATTTCCCGCCAGGCCGTGCACGACACGCTGAAAAAAGCCGAGCAGGCGCTCGAAGAATACGAAGAAAAGCTGGGCCTGATAGATAAATTTCTGCGCACGGAGCAGGCGATCGCCGCGATCGAAGAAGAGATCGACCGGATGGAAAAACTGACATCGGCGGCAACAGACAGCGAGGCTGCACACGAAGCGGCGCAGAGGCTTGCGCGCGTGAAAGAGATCATCGCCGCCCTCGACGAATAGAAGCGGCCGCAGGCAAACCGCCAAGCCGGCAGTAGGCAAACCGCTAAGCCGGCCGCATACGGAGGATCAGATGGCATTTGAATCATTATCCGAAAAACTACAGAACACCTTTAAAAAGCTCAAGGGCAAAGGCGTGCTTTCCGAAAGCGACATCAACGAAGCCATGCGCGAAGTCAAGCTGGCCCTGCTTGAAGCCGACGTCAACTTCAAGGTAGTCAAGGACTTCGTCGCCGAGGTCAAGGAAAAATGCCTCGGGCAGGAAGTGCTGCAAAGCCTGACGCCGGGACAGCAGGTGATCAAGATCGTAAGCGACCAGCTCACCGAGCTGATGGGCGGAGCCGGCAGCAAGCTCACGTATTCGCCGAGCGGCTTTACGGTTCTGATGATGGTCGGCCTGCAGGGAACAGGTAAAACCACCACCTGCGGCAAGCTCGCCAATTACTTGAAGAAAAACGGCAAAAAGCCTATGCTTTGCGCCTGCGACATATATCGTCCCGCCGCTATCGATCAGCTCGAGATCGTCGCCAAGTCGGTAGACGTGCCGGTTTACACGGACAGAACAAGCCGCCGGGCTGAAGACATCGCCCTGGCCGCCAGACGCGAGGCCGAGAAAAAAGGCCTCAACGTCCTCATCATCGACACGGCCGGACGGCTGCAGATCGACGAAGAGCTTATGGAAGAGCTGGCGCGCCTGAAAAAAGCCGTCAAGCCGCACGAGATTCTGCTGGTAGTAGACGCTCTCACCGGTCAGGACGCGGTCAACGCCGCCGAAGGCTTCAACGACAAGCTGGGCGTGGACGGCGTGATCATGACCAAGATGGACGGCGACGCCAGAGGCGGAGCCGCGCTTTCCGTCAAGAAGGTCACCGGCAAGCCGATCAAATTCATCGGCGTGGGCGAAAAATTCGACGCCCTGGAGCCTTTTCACCCGGAAAGAATGGCCAGCCGTATTCTCGGCATGGGCGACATGCTCTCGCTGATAGAGAAAGCTCAGGAAAGCTTCGACGAGGAGCAGGCCGCCAAGCTGGAGAAGAAGCTGCGCAAGAACGAATTCACGCTGGAAGACTTTCTTGAGCAGATGGGCCAGGTCAAAAAGATGGGCGGTATCGGCAAGATGCTGGACATGATGCCCGGCATGCAGGGGCGCTCGGTCAGCGACGCGGAGCTGGCCAGAAGCGAGCAGGAATTCCGCCAGATGGAGGCCATCATCTATTCGATGACCGCCGAGGAAAGACGAAATCCCGACATCCTCAACGCCAGCAGGCGCAAGCGGATCGCGGCCGGCTGCGGACAGCCTGTGAGCAAGATCAATAATCTGGTAAAAAAGTATGAGGAAGCGAAGAAGCTCATGAAGCAATTCGCCAATCCCGGCTTTATGAAAAAAAATAAAAGATTCAGAGGTTTATTTTAAGGAGGAAAAAATGGTAAAGATCAGATTAAAGAGAATGGGAGCACACAAGAAGCCTTTCTACAGAATCGTAGTTGCAGACGTAAGATCTCCGAGAGACGGCAGATTCATCGAGGAGCTGGGTTACTACGATCCGATGAAGGAGCCGAAGGAAATCAAGATCAACGAAGAGCTGGCTAAGAAGTGGCTGGCAAACGGCGCTCAGCCGACCGACACTGTGAAGTCCCTGTTCAAGAAATCCGGAATTATACAGTAAGAGAAAGCGGTGAAACTAATGACTAAACTGGTTGAAGGAATCGCCAAAGCACTGGTTGACAACCCGGATGGCGTGATCGTCACTGAGAGCGACGGCCGCCAGGGTACGGTCATCAAGCTGCGCGTGGATCCTGACGACATGGGCAAGGTCATCGGCAAGCAGGGCCGGATAGCCAAGGCTTTGCGCACCGTGGTCAACGCCGCTGCCGTCAGAGAAAACAAAAAGGTGACAGTGGAAATTGTAAAAGAATAGTTTTACAAGCGTAAGGGCACATATCTACCTGCAGTATTTATGTGCCCTTGATTTTAATGAGAAAGATGGAAAAGATAAAAATAGGAAAAATCGTCAGCGCCGTCGGCCTCAAAGGCGAGGTCAAGATCTACAGCTACGCAGGCAGCAAGGAACGCTACGAAAGCCTCGCGCGCCTGATCGTCGCCGCCCCCGGCCGCGGCGAAAAAGAATACGCAATCGAAAATGTCAGGTATCAGAAGGAAATGGTGATCGTCAAGCTCGCGGGCGTAGGCGACCGCAACCAGGCCGAAGCCCTCAGAGAAAGCGAGGTGTTCATCACCGAAGACGATCTTGAAGAGCTGCCGGCGGATACCTTTTATATACGCGACCTGCTCGGCTGCCGCGTGCTCGAGGCCGAAAGCGGCCGCGAGCTCGGCACGCTCAGCGACGTGATCCAGAATTCAGCGCACGATCTTTATCAGGTCGATCTCACAGACGGCCGCCAGGCGCTGATTCCGGCCGTGGGCCAGTTCATCGCCGCCGTGGATCCTGCCCAAAGAGAAATCAGAGTCAGGCTGATCCCGGGCCTGCTCGACTGACAAGCAAGGAGAGAAAATGAAAGTAGATGTACTGACGCTTTTCCCGGAGATGTTTGCACCTGTCACCGGGAGCAGCATCCTGGGCAGAGCAGGCGAGAAGGGGCTGCTTTACATCAACTTGATAAATATCCGCGATTACAGCAGCGACAAGCACAGCAAGGCGGACGACACGCCTTTTGGCGGCGGGCCGGGCATGGTGATGATGGCGCAGCCGCTCTTTGACGCTATCAGGTCGCTCGCCGCGCCACAAGAGGCAGGTTTGGACACGCCGGCACCGGCCGGCCGCAGGCCGGCCGGGAGACGGATGATATACATGTCGCCGCGCGGCAGGTTGCTTGACGCTGCACTCATCAGAGAGCTGGCCGCAGAAGAAGAGCTTTGTCTGCTCTGCGGACATTACGAAGGCGTCGACCAGCGCGTGCTCGATTACTGGCAATTTGAAGAGGTTTCCATCGGCGACTACATTCTTACCGGCGGCGAACTGGCCGCCATGGTGCTGATAGACGCCGTGGCCCGCTTCATTCCGGAGGTGCTGGGCAGCAGCGAGTCGGTGGAAGACGAATCGGTCTATTCGGGCCTGCTCGAGTGCGATCAGTACACCAAGCCCCGCAGCTACGAGGGCCTGACGGTGCCGGAGGTGCTGACCAGCGGCAACCATAAAGAGATCGCGCTGTGGCAGTACGAAAATTCCCTCGCCCTCACCCAAAGCCGCCGGCCGGACCTGCTGCGGGCATATCTGGAAAAAGAACCTGAGCTTTCCAAGGCAGAGAAAAAAATCTTGCAGAAGGTTGTGGCAAAACCCCCTCTGTAATGTTGAAATACACCATATTTCGTGGTAAAATATCATGAAGGATCTTATTCATGGAAAAAACGAAGCGCAAATTCCGATTAAAACCGGCGGTTCTGGTGTTCATCGTCTTGTTCATCATCTTATACGCCATCATATACATCGTGCCGCGGGTCACCGACATCTTTACGCAGACCTACACCGCCGAGTACGGTACGCTTGAGACCTCGATTCCGGCCACCTGCGTGATCGTCAGAGACGAGCAGCTTTACAGAGCCAGCGTCGGCGGCAGCGTGGAGAGAGCCAGGCAGGCAGGCGAGCTGGTGCGCAAGAACAGCCTGGTGGCGACCGTCGGCGGCACCGAGCATTATACGGACAGCCGCGGCATCGTCAGCTACTATTACGACGGCTACGAGGAAGAGCTCAGCAGCCAGACGCTGGCACAGCTTGGCGAGAGCTTTCTGAGCGAATACGAGGGCGCGCTTTCCGAGAGCGGAGGCGGCGAGCAGGAAGCCGCGGCGGGAGAAGCTGCCGGCGGCGACGTGATCTTCAAGATCGTCGACAACAAGCAGTGGTTCCTGGTCTGCTGGCTTTCCCCCGAAGACGCGGAGCTCTTTGCACAGGGAAACCGGGTGCAGGCCGCCTACGACGAGCAGGAGCCGGTCGCGATGAGCGTCTTTTCCAAGACGCAGCAGGGC
The DNA here is from genome assembly GCA_944382925.1 of uncultured Clostridia bacterium. Lineage (GTDB taxonomy): Bacteria > Bacillota > Clostridia > Peptostreptococcales > Anaerovoracaceae > Fimisoma. The sequence goes on from CALWNX010000133.1 coordinate 9,784, forward strand.
GAAAAATACCAGATCGTGCTTTCCTGCGACAGATCGTATGCGAATTTTGACAGATACAGGCTCAGAGAATGTCGGCTGATAACTTCCAGCTACAGCGGCATCCTGCTGGAGACGGACAGCATCAAAGAAGAAGACGGTGTAAAGGGCGTTTACGTGATCAATAAGCTCGGCGACGCCGTATTCACGCCGGTGAGCATCCTTTCTTCCTATCAGGGGCAGACCGTGGTGGAGAAAAATTATTTTTACGACAGCGAAGGCGAATACGTAGAGACCGTAGAGAACTACGACGAAATATTGAAGGGGTGATAATATGTCTATCGGTGAAAACATCAAGCACGTTACAGCGCGGAGGAACGCGGCCGCAGAGCGGTCGGGACGCGCGGGGGACGACGTGCTGCTGGTAGCGGTGACCAAGCTTCACAGCGCGGAGGAGATCAACGAGGCCATCGACTGCGGCATTACGGACATCGGCGAAAACAAGGTCCAGGAAATCATGGACAAATACGACCACGTCAAACCGGTGCGCTGGCATCTGATCGGCCACCTGCAGACCAACAAGGTCAAATACATCATCGACAAGGTGTGCATGATCCATTCGGTGGATTCGCTGCATCTGGCGCAGGAAATCAACAAGCGCGCCGAGCAGCACGGCCTGACGATGGACATCCTCATCCAGGTCAACTCGGCCATGGAAGAAAGCAAATTCGGCATCACCACCGGCCAGACCGGCGAGCTGATCCGGCAGATTTTAGACACCTGCCCGCATGTGCGCATCAGGGGCCTGATGTGCATCGCGCCTTTCGAGGAAAACCCCGAAGACGCCAGGGTGTACTTCGCAGAGGTCAAAAAGCTCTACGACGAATACGGCAGGATCGAGCACGAAAGGCTGGATTTTAAATATCTTTCCATGGGCATGTCCAACGACTTTGAGGTCGCCATCGAAGCCGGCTCCAACCTGATCCGCGTCGGCACGCTGATCTTCGGCGCCCGCGATTATTCTAAAAAGATGGGCTAGCTGACAGCTTGGGCTAGCTGGCAGCTGCGGCCGCACATGATGCGCGCCGCGCATAACGCGTCGGCGACACATGTAACGCCGTGCATAACGATAAATACGATAAACAGCAAATATACAAACGGGAGGAAGCATAATGGGATTTTCAGATACTTTTAAGAAGCTGGTAGGTATCGAGGAGGTCGATGACGACTTCAACGAGGAAGAGGTACAGGCAGAAAAAGAGAGGCTTTCGCGCGAGAGCCGCAAGCAGACTGCTTCTGAATACAAGTCGCCGCGGACGTCCGCGTCCGCAGGCAGCGGCAGCGAGACGCCCAAAGCCGTGCCGATCGAAAGAAGAGTATCGGTGGCCGGCACCAGCGCCTTCAAGCTGGTAGTGATCGAGCCGAAGAGCTTCGACGAGTGTCCGAAGCTGGTGGACAGCCTCAAAGGCAGACGTCCGGTGATCATCAATCTGGAAAAGATCGAAACCGAGGTCGCCAAAAAAATCTTTGATTTTTTGAGCGGCGCTACATACGCTTTAAATGGCAACGTGCAGAAGGTCGCCAACAACATCTTCATCTTTGCGCCTGAAAGCGTAGACATCGCAGCCAATCAAGACGAAAGGGGATTCGACTTCGGCGGCGGCAAAAATCCGTGGAGATAGCAGCCCCGGCATGCGGGCGTCGCCTGCCGCTTAGAAGAAAGGAAAAACATGATCAACGTTCTTATTTATGCAATCAGCTGGTTTGCCAACCTGCTGGTGACGCTGCTTTTAGTGCGGGCCCTGCTGAGCTGGTTCGCCAACAATCCGTACAGCATGCTGGGCAAGATCTACATGGTGCTCGTGCGTCTGACCGAGCCTATCGTGATGCCCTGCCGCAGGCTGCTGAGCCGCTTCAACACGGGCATGTTCGATTTTTCCGTGCTGCTGGCCATGCTGCTGATCGAGCTGATCGCCAACCTGCTGATCAGGCTCATAATTTTCGTTATTTAGGAGGGAAAAATGATCACACCTGCTGACATCGAATACAAAGAATTTACCAAGGCGGTGAGAGGGTATAAGGAGGAAGAAGTCGACGCCTTCCTCGACCTGATCATCGTGGACATGGAAAAGCTGATCCGTGAGAACAAGAAGCTCAAGGAAGAGCTGCAAAAGGCCCATGGCCAGGTCGACAAGCATATCAGCTCCGAAACCTCGGTCTATGAAACTCTGGAGGCCGCCAAATCCCTGATGAACGACATCGCCGCCAGCGCGGAAAGACGGGCGGAGGTTTTGCTCAAGAACGCTGAGCTTGAAGCCTCGCTGATCACCAAGGAAGCCCGCGAATCCATCTCGCGCCTCACTGAAGAGGCTAACGGCCTGCGGGTCAAGGTAGAAACGCTCAGAGCAAGATACAGAAGGATGCTCGAGGACGAGCTTGAACGCCTCAATTACGGCAGCGGCGATATGCTGGCCGAATTCGAAAAGGAATTTCTGCCGCCGTCAAAACAGCCTGATGCCGCGAGCCACACGCAGGCCGGCTCGCATACCATCGTCATGCCGGCTATCGGCGCTGCGGACGAAAACGCCGGCGCCGCCGCAGGCAAGAGTGAAAAGCCTGACCTTTCCAAAACTATTGTCAACCTGAAATAAAAGCAGCGAGGAGGAGCGGCAAGCCCGGCTTGCCCGAAAACATGGTAAAATTCAGATATTTATTGGCAGCAGGGATCATCATCATAGACCAGATCGTCAAATACGCCGTTCGCACGTTCATGTACCTGGGTGAAAGCATTCCCGTCATCGAAGACGTCTTTCACCTCACTTATGTACAGAACCGTGGCGCCGCCTTCAGCATCCTGTCCGGCTCGCGTATTTTTCTGATCGCCGTCCCCCTGATCGCGATCGCTGTCGCCATCTGGTATCTGGAAAGGCATAAAAGTGCGCACTGGACTCTGGCGCTCTCCCTGAGCATGATCATCGCCGGCGGCCTGGGAAACCTGATCGACCGTATCGCCCTTGGCTTTGTCACCGACATGTTTGACTTTCACTTCTGGCCGGTGTTCAACGTCGCCGATATCAGCGTATGCGTGGGCGCAGGCTTTCTGGTTCTCTACACGCTTGTTTTTTACGGCAAGACAGAAAAGAAATCTGTTTGAGCCGTGCCGGCGGGCTTGGCGAATGACGCCTGTGAGCGGCAAAAAGCCTGTCAAGGAGAAATTCTCATGGATAACAACCAGGAAATCATCGACATTTGCATAGACGAAGAGAACGACGGCGCTAGACTTGATTTAGCGCTCTCTTTGCAATTGCCCGAAATCTCCCGCAGCTATCTGCAAAAGCTGATTGAGGACGGCGCTGTCTGCGTCAACGGCCGCATCTGCCTGACGAAGAAAAGCAAGGTGAAGGCAGGCGACAGAACAGAGATCACGCTGCCGCCGCCTAAAGCGCTTGACGTTTCGGCAGAGGAAATCCCTCTCGATATATTCTATGAGGACGATCAGCTTCTGGTGGTCAACAAGCCGCGCGGCATGGTCGTTCATCCGGCTGCCGGCAACGAGAGCGGCACGCTGGTCAACGCGCTGATGTTCCACTGCCGCGAGAGACTTTCGTCGATCAACGGCGTCATCAGGCCGGGCATCGTCCACCGCATCGACAAGGACACCAGCGGCCTGCTGGTGGTAGCCAAGACTGATCTGGCGCACGAAGCGCTTTCGCGTCAGCTGAAGGAGCACATTATCACGCGCAGGTATGAAGCGCTGGTCTTTGATAATCTGCGCGAGGACGAGGGCACGGTTGACGCGCCTTTAGGCCGCGATCCGCAAAATCGCCTGCGCCGCGCTGTCGTCTGGAACGGCCCTGACGCCAGGCGTGCCGTCACTCACTGGCGCGTGCTGGAACGCTTTGGCGCTTATACGCTGATCGAGGCCCGCCTGGAAACAGGTCGCACGCACCAGATCAGGGTACACATGTCCTATATCAAACATCCGCTGGTGGGAGACATGGTCTACGGCCCGCGCAAGCAGCCTTTCGGCCTCAGCGGCCAGCTGCTGCACGCACGCGTGCTGGGCTTTGTCCATCCGCTGAGCGGTGAATATATGGAATTTGAAAGTCCGCCGCCGCCTCTGTTTGCAGATATAGTTGCCAAGCTGCGCAGCCGCGCGCAGAGCTGAGGGCCGCACGCCGCTTGCGCCGCGCCTGCCGTTATACTGTGCGCCTGCCGTTATACTGTGCGCCTGCCGCGACGGACGCGCAAAGGAGCGGGAAGTTCCGCAGTGGACTGCCCGGGACAGGCGGCCGCGCCGTGAAGCGGCAAATGTGCGCAAATAGGGTTTGGCTCACTTGACTTTCATTCGCTGTTTTTATTGTCCTCAGATGAAGACTTGATGTAGCCGATGCAGTCCTCACAGACATAGCCGCTCTTGAAGCTGATGCTGCCCTGCTTGTTTCCGCACAGCCAGCAATAATGTTGTCCCATATCCATACCTCCTTTGTTTATCAAAGGCAACACCTGAGAGTAGCTTAATGATAACGCGGATATGACGAAAAGAAAAGAAAGAAATCGCAAGATGACGAATTTAAGGAAGAAAATGTCGCAAAAAAGGCTTTAAATGCCAAACCCAGTAATTGCAAGCGTTTGCGGCGATGCGCCGGAAGGCTGCGGGAAGTTGCGACGTGAGGAAGGCTGCGCGAGGCTGCGGCGTGACCGGCCGTGATCGGCCGTGATCGGCCGTGATCGGACGGGATCGGACGTGATAGACCGATGCTGACAAAAACGCATTTTTCCCGTAAAAAAGTCAGTAAATTTAGGCTGAAAATCCGTTTTTTCTATGGGAAGAGGCAATAAATTGCAAAAAAATCAAAAAAATCTGAAAAATGTCAGCAAAAATGCCGATTTTACTGACAAAAATCTGCAAAACAAATGAAAATGTCACAGCGAGGGTTATAGCCAGGATTATGGAGTTTGAGATGGAGATAGAAGGAAGATATGCCAGAAACTTGATATTCACGCACGAGGAGCAGCAGCTGCTGGCCGGCAGAACGGTTTTCATCGCCGGCTGCGGCGGCCTCGGCGGCTACGTGGCAGAATGTCTGGCCAGAGCGGGTGTCGGCCGTCTCGTTCTCGCTGACGGCGACGTATTTGAGGCTTCCAACCTCAACCGCCAGCTGGGAGCCACGGAAAAAAATCTCGGCTGCAACAAGGCGGAAGAGCTGAAAAAGAGGGCGGCAGAGATCAACAGTCAGATCAGCGTTACCGCTCTGCCGCTGTTTATAGATGAAGAAAACGGCGCCGGCCTGCTTAAAGACGCGGATCTGGTTGTCGACGCGCTGGACAGCCCGCGGAAAAAGCTGATGCTGCAGAAGCTTTGCCGCCAGGCCGGCATCCCGCTGGTGCACGGGGCTGTTTCCGGCTGGCAGGGACAGGTTGGCGTTATAATGCCCGGCGATGATACTTTAGCGGAAATTTATCCTCTGGCCGCGGCAGAAGCGGTCAAGCTCGCCAGTCCGTCCTTCACCGCCGCCGCGGCGGGAAGTCTTGAGGCTGCCCGCGCGGTGCGGCTGCTGCTGGGCCGGGAAGGAGCCGCAGACAGAGAGCTGCTGTTTTTCGATCTGCTGACTGACAGCTGGTATAAGCTTGAACCGGCCGGAAAGGCAGGTGGCAGCGATGAAGGATAAGCGGGGCAGGACGGTCGATTATCTGCGCCTTTCGGTGACGGACCGCTGCAACCTCAGGTGCCGCTACTGCATGCCGCCGGAGGGCGTATGCGATCTGGGGCACGAAGCTATTCTGCGCTTT
>CALWNX010000134.1 GCA_944382925.1 uncultured Clostridia bacterium
CCGGCCAACGAACGCCACCGGGCAGCAGGCACTCATTTCTACTCACACGCCCCTCGCGGGGCGCGTCCCGTCGTCTCTTTGGCGCTAGAGATTTCAGAAAATTTCTACTCACACGCCCCTCGCGGGGCGCGTCTTAAGGCCGTTAGAAGCCACAAAGTGGACGGAAATTTCTACTCACACGCCCCTCGCGGGGCGCGTCGGAGTCTGTCGGACAAAGGGATAGAGCTGATGAAATTTCTACTCACACGCCCCTCGCGGGGCGCGTCTCAGACCAGGTTCCGCCGGTACATTCGGTTTCGATTTCTACTCACACGCCCCTCGCGGGGCGCGTCAACGTTCCTCCGTCATGTTCTGTTTCGATTTCTGATTTCTACTCACACGCCCCTCGCGGGGCGCGTCCGCTATATTTAGTGTTCTTAGAAATATAACGAACGCGTATACGCAAGAGGCGGACTTTTTTCAGCTGCAAACACAGTTTTTTCTCTGATATTTAATGATTTTTTTCGGCGAACCCTCACACAAAACACCCTTTAATTGTGGTTCGCCTGAATATAAATGCCGAACCGATTACGCAATTGCATTATATAATAATTACACCTTCCGAATCGTATGTCTCTTTTGCACCCACGTGCTCTATTCGTTTATTCCAGTTGTTCCCGAGATAGTAAAACCTGAGGCTGTCTCTTTCCTGATCAATCAGTTTTATCAAACGTTCTCGCAATTTCATGAAGCTTGAATAATCCAGATTCGCCTCGAAAACTGAATTTTGAACACGCTGTGCATGGTTCTGACATTCCTTGGCCACCTTTCTCAATCTGGTTTGTCCCGCTTTGTCAGAAGTGCTGACATCATAGCTAATCAATACCATCATGGTTGTCACCTACTTTTGTAAGAACGGAGGGTATTCCTCAATGTCTCCTCTGACATATTTGGCCAGAAAATTGCTTTGCACGTATGGTAATAATCCTACCGGAATCTTCTGCTTCAATATCGGATGCATCATATCTTTTCTTTTTCGTTCCTGCCACTTTGTCAGAACTTTTTTTCTGCCCTCGTCATTTAGCCATACGGCGCCCGAAATTTGCCTTTCAAAATCCTTTTCGCCCAATATCTGCAAATTAAACATGGTTAAGGTGAACCGTTCTGCCAAGCAGCGTGCTTCTTCGACCAAATCAGAAGCCAAAGAGGTCCGTCCGCTTCTCAATGCGTGACAGAAGCCTATATAGCTGTCCAAGCCCACCGTTTCTAAAGCAGAAGCATATTCGCTTGTCGATAATGTATAGACAAATGACAGCACAGCGTTAACAGGATCCAGAGGTGGCCTTTTGCTACGAAATTCAAAAGTAAAAGGAACTTTTACGTTAGTTATCAGCTTGTTGAAAATCGAAAAATAGTTTTGAGCGCAGTTTCCCTCGATACCCACTACTTCTTCAACAGTAGCTGCCCTATATACTTTTTCAATGCCGTCGGCAAGCACGTCTAAAACACCCTTAATTGTCTCGTCATCCCTCAAGGCGGCATTATCATGCAGCGTCCTTTTTATCACCTGCCGGGTATTGCTGAATTTTGCTGCCATGGTATTTTGCGTAAGCTCAAGTCCATGTTCGCGAAATTTGTCTATTTGCTGTACGCGCAGGAAAACGTTACCCTTTGTTTCGCCGCAGACCTTCGCCAGAAATTTTCCCTGCGGTGATATGAAGTTGATGGGTATGAGTTTTTTCACGCATTTCCCCATCAGGGCCGGCGAACAGCCTGCATAATTGAAGCACACGATATTTTCGATATTGTCGAAAGGGATTCGCAGCTTCACTTCATCATCCAGTTTGCAGACCAGATTTTCGCCGTCAAGGATAAGATATGTGTTTTCATTTGTCACGTAAATTGTATTCAAAAGCCTTCTCATGCAAACACCTTCCTCGAAGCGTTCTCTGCGCTTCAGTCATCAGAAACAGTATCCGTAATCATTTTTCGCACAGTGCCGCTCACAGACGTTTTAGGCATGCAAAGATCTTTCATGGAACATCCATTGCAGCGTTGACTCCGGCCAATCTCTGGTATTTCTCCTCGTTTCATATAATTGCGCATTCGAGTCAAAAAGTCTTTTAGCTTGGCATCGTAAAAGTCATATCTCTCACGCAAAGGGAGTTTTACCCGTCTTCTGACGTCTCCGTAATACAATACGGTATCGCAATCACAACGAAAAATATAATCTACGCATATCTTCTGAGCAAAAACCTGCATCAGGTCGTCATCACGGTAGTCTGCATCTTTCGGCTTTGTCGGTTTATACTCAACTACACATAAACCTTTCTCCGATTCTTCAAGGCAGTCTACAACGCCATATAAATTATATTCTTTTTCGTCATTATACACGGGAACAGCAGTGTATACTCTCTTGCCACGTGCATTATAATGATTGTCGGAGTCATGCACTCTCTCATGCATTATATTTGCTTTGGTCACAAAATAATTTTCCGCCCAGGCTCTGTCTATCTCAATAAGTCCCCAGCGATGTGGGCAATAAATAAAATGCTGTATGCTTCTTATGGATATGGCACTTTCAGCTAATTCCCGACTTATCATATCTTTTCTATGAGCTCAACGCCCTCCGGCATCTGTTCGTCTACTTTCACGACATAATCGCTAAACGCGCGAGGCGGCTCTGACGATTTCTGCTCGACGCTAATTTTGTCAAACAAAATATGTGATGGACAGTTGCCGAGAACACAATCATGCTTGAACACATAGAGTTTTCTCATACACATCTTGCCCCTGGCAGCGCTGTGGTCGTTTTCAAACATATTAATCAGCGCTTTCCAAAGCAGTTCTACGTCTTCTTCGGAAAGTTTAGTGGTTTTCTGGGCGAGAGCCGCGGATATATAACCTTCCGCACGATAGAGGCCGTAAGGAATTATGCTCTTTTTCCCCATCTCGGTATTTCCAGTCTCGGCGCGATCCTCAGTTGTTCTGGCTTGTCTTGTAATAGTAACATCCTCAATAAAAATCGGCGAAATACTCTTAGCAAAATTGATCTGCACCGGACCTCTTACTATACCACATGGGTCATCGCCGGTTGACATTACCGCACCAAACGTCCTCACGTCATAATAGTTACGGCACATGAATTCGCACGCCTTTTTCACATCGTCTGGATTTTTACCTTTTTGTTTAGTTTTAAGCCCTTCTTCGGTATAAGCTTCGGTAAATTTTGCATTAAGCGATCTGTCAGGCTTTATCAAAATATTATATCCCGGTTCGTCCCCCATCGTCAGCTCCACATAATTTCTCACCTTCCTCTTAAGACACACATCGGTTATGTAGCCATATCCAGTCTCAGCATCGATTCTTGGAGCATTGCCTGCGTCCGGATCTCCGTTCGGATTACCGTTTTCTACATCAAAGAGCATTACAAAGTCGTATCTGTTGTTAATCATCATTTTTTATCCTCCTACTGTTCCTCTCTGTCTTCTTTTTTTCTAAAAAATTCCTGAGTCTGCTGATAATAACCAATAATAAATTTCCCCTGATCTGCCAGCGGCAATGTCGGAGGGAATTCATCTTCTAAATTGTCTATAATCTGCCCTATCAACTTGTTGTAAAAAACCTTACTTCCTTCGCCGTCCAATTTTTTGAGGTGTGCCTGTGCCAAAGTAAGGAGCGTTGGAAAGACCGTTGCTGGTTTAGCCGCGGCGGACGAAAAATACTTGTCCTTAATCGTAGCATTGATATCTCCCAGGGCGTTCTTTTGTAATCTTTCCAAAGCGGCGAAAAGTCGGCCGCAAAGATACGCCTGGTTCTTGTTTTCATAATCGAGTGCCAATTTTATTTCCTCCTTTTCATTGCGGTTAAGATAGGCTTTTATCAGTCCCGCCCTTGCCTCGTTGACGTTTTTATCCGTCTTCACTCTGCGCACGAGAGTTTCGAGCAATGACGCTGGAAATCTGCTATCATACATTATTGCTTCAAAAAGCTTTGACAGCAAGGCCGGATTGACTTTTTCACTACTGCTGTTCGGCGACACCAGTTCTTTTTTTATCCTGTAAAGGGGCAACAATTTTAGCGGTTCCGTTATCTGAGCATCGCCCTGGAAGCGGGCGACGTTCAGCAAGATGTCTCCGTATCGTTTCCTCAAAATGAATTTTATTGAAATTCTCGACGAATTCGGTTTAAGTCCGACAATATAAAAATCCGTGTCAGGGTCTAATCCGGCAAATTTTGTGTTCAGCTCATTTTCCGTAATTGCCAGAGCGCTGCCCCGCTTAAGTATGTCTCTGATCATTTCTTCGGTATCAGTGCCACTATCTTCGTTCTGATTACCCATGAGCATGTCCATTATATTGCCCTCGTAGCCTTCATTTTGGCTCATGGCCCAGAACACCACCGTCATGTCATCTAAGACGATCTTGTGTTTTCTATCTTTAAGCAGATAGTTAAGTGCTTCTGTATATTTAGCCATCACTTCTTCGGAAACGTTGCTGTTAAACGACTGCTCATTTCCGTATGAATTTTCAGATGAATTATTGAACCCGATCAGAACGCTCCCTGTCGCAAGTCCGCCTGCAACGCCTTTTATTTTGCTATGTATTCTCGCGATAGGAGCTTTTTCACCGGAAATTGCGCATTGAGCGATATGCGTTCCCTCTTCCATTCCATTTCTTCTCGTAAACTCCTCATTCCACTTTGTCTTAATTTGCGGGTCGTCATGAAGAAGTTTCTCGGGCTCGCCTGAAAGGAAGAAAGCATATCCAGAGTTAGCGTAGTTTTTTCCCAAATCGAAAAGGCATTGATTATTTAATTCATGCTCAGGAGCCCAGTTTTGAAGAAATTTTCTATAGGCGTTTATTACTGAGGAATCAAGTCCTTCAATAAATTCAAGATTTTTTGCGACAAAATCCGCATGAGATTTGCGGGCTTTATTGGTCTTGTCATCCGGATCGAATCTCCCGTCATTGTAATTGAGACCAAAGATATACAACGGCCTGTGCTCAATCACGTTAGCATCAATCCCGGGCTTTTCCGTTCGCTTTGGCATTATCACGTCTTTTGGAATCAGTTTTGGTTTTTTCCCTCCGTTTTCCACCTCTTCCTGACACGACACGATTTCGTCTATATTCCCTTCATCAGTGAGTGATATTTTGTATTTGATCGATACCGGCGAATATCCTTCCGGCAGCACATCTCCCCTTTCCTTCAGGATATTGTAATAATCGCACAGCCCCTTTATCAGCATTTCAATTCCTCCCTGTACTTTGCCACGTCTATCACTCCGTTTATCATGTGCGGTCTGTAATACAACGTCGTCGCTTTATTGGAAAAATGCGGATTATCCCAATCTCCGCCTTTTGGAATTCCTTTGTCAGCAAAATCGACCTTATAGCTCATGTAACCAAGATCTGTATCACCCATCGCTTTAACTGGCGAGCTGATAAGTTCCATATCAAAGTCTTCAACAAGTTCAATCCTCTTGACCGGAAATTCACTGCACCCGAGACACGGGCTCCGGAACCACTGACCCTTTTCCAAACGCCGCTTGATAATGTTGAAATGCTTTTTCTCTCCTTCATCCTCATTGTCACTTTTTAAACCGGTAAGCTCAAAATGAAATTCTATGCCATATTTTACGTTTTTTAGCACCATCGATGCCCGCTGGCTGCGTGATTCCGAGGTATAAATCGCAGGATCAGCATCCGTTCCGTTCATCTGACCTTTAACGGCGCTCAACAAAATCTTGTCCTTAACTTCATTTCGCCTGATGTTGGCAAAGTCAATGGGATTGAAGACTATAATCTTATCTATCACGTATCTAATTGCCGGCTTCCAGTATATGCTTTTGAGCATACCTTCAAGCGCCCCCGGCGTAGGAACCTCGTAGCTCACCCTTTCTACTTTGAACTCCGGCCTGGTGAAGCAGGCGTAATCCCCCTCCACCATGATTTTAAATCCATAGCTCATATCATCACTCCTTTCAAAGGATATAATCCTTTGGTTCAAACCCTATTCCTTCGCTATCGTCATAATAATCGGGATTTGTCAGACACCAGATGCCGCTGCCGTAATCGTCCACGACTCCCTGTTCACGCAGCGCGTTAAACTCAGACCGGCTCACAGAGCACGTATATTTTTGCAGTTTACGGCCGCTGACCAGTCCTGTAAACTTAAGCTGTTCAATCAATTTCTGACTGTTATCATCGCGCGCAACGGCAATAGAATAAGAATTATCGTCTATGATTTTAAATTGCTCCGCATATTCTTTGAACGGTATCCCATCTATTCGGTTGCAGAAATTGCTCATAGCGAATCTTTTAATATCTTCCTGCTTAAGGAAGAACAGCCTGTCGTAATACTCTCTTATACATTCAGGTGAGTTGACGTTGGCGTATTTTCCCAGTAATCCTCTCGTGAGATTTCCCCACTCATCGGAGGATATCCTTTTGGCGTCAGAAAAACTGAAAATGTACGTCACGGCATTTTCTCGTTTTCCTTCCCGGTTGCAGCGCCCGCCTGACTGTAAGATGCTATCTAATCCCGTCAATTCTCTAAAGACCGTGAAAAAGTCGAGATCTACACCTGCTTCAATCAATGACGTCGATATAACAATAATCCTTCTATCTTCCGGAATATCCGCAGAGCTGCTGTATTCATCTTCCAGCTCCTTTAATTCGTCTTTTATCTCGGCAATGATGCGATTCCTATCGATAGAAGTCATGTACGTCGAAAGGTGATATTTCTTACCGTGGCAATGATGGAAAATTTCCTTAGCTCTCTTTTTACTGTTTACTATTATCAGGCTGGCAGGTGATTTTCCGGCTTTAATAATCAGATCTTCCTCTGACGTTTCTCCCATGAATTCGAATTTGCACTTGTCGAATTTTTCAAAGAATGTCTTGTCCGTTACCAATTCTTTAATCTCGCTGTTTGGCAAAGCATATTGCCTAATCAGCTTATAAAAATCCGGCATTGTTGCAGTCAGAAATACGGCCTCGCTGTTAAGATATTTTGTTGCATAAGCGATGGCTTGCAGGCAAGGCTGTAAATACTTTTGCGGCATCATATGAGCTTCGTCAAAAATGAGTATGCTGTCGGCAATGTTATGCATTTTGCGCAATTTACCTCTCTTGTTTGAATGAAGAGATTCAAAGAACTGCACTGCCGTCGTAATTATAAGTGGTGCATCCCAGTTCTCAGCCGCGGTTTTCATGATATTTTTATAGTCTTCTTCTATATCTTCAGCATCTTCATATGAGAACGAAGACTGATGCCTCAGTATCTGCGCGCATCCCTTGAACGTGGACTCAAACTCGGCGGCAGTTTGGTCGATTATGCTGTTATAAGGTATCACGTAGATTATTCTCTTTTTGTTTTCTCTAACAGCTTTTTCCAGAGCGAATTTAATGCTGCAAAGAGTTTTTCCGCTTCCGGTCGGCATGTTCATCAAGAAAATCTCTGCCGCTTCATCAACTTTATCAAACGCCTGTTGCTGGAGTCTTTTCCTCGTCTTTTGCAGTTCGGTAACACTCTTAAAGGAGGATAATCTTTCATCGACCCTCTTCAGACATTCGGCGAAATCCGCCTGCGGGCGTTCTTCAATCATCGTCCCGCAAAACAGGCCGGTGTCTATTGAATCAGCGTCGACCAAACAAGAAAAACAATACCTTGTTATAAAGGCGAACTTATCTATTAGCTGTTCCTTGTTGCTGCAATCCCTGCCGATAAACTCGGCGAGCTTTCTCAAATCCGCTTCTGAAATTTCCGGCAGCTTTATCTCGTCCTTATAGGCCTCAAAATTTCCAAACTGCCTGTTCATTCGGCTATACATGGTTGACGGTTCTCTTTCCGGAGCGTCATTTTTATAACCGGCATCAGGAAGGCCGGAGTGATGTCCGGTTATGCAATATTCCATTAAAAGGCTTGCTGGCATCCCGTATTGCTGAGATGCTGCAATTGCACCACAGGTTGAGTGTTCTACTTTTACGTTTTCGCCGTTAATGCGACGCTGAAAATCACACTGATATTTCCCCACATCATGAATGTATCCGCTAGCCTTGACAACTTTCTTTAATGGCTCTATCGCAAAGGATTCGCTAAAAGCCGCCGTTGCCTCACAATGTTCTTTAACTGTCTGTATTGCTCCTGTTGTTTCATTAATGTGCGCTATATAAAACATTCCGTTTCCTTTTGTAAATTCCATAGGCATTCCCTTGCCCTTATTTTACCTTCTACCTCCTTGAAATTCAACAACAATCAGCATCGATTTTAATATTAGCTTATAATATTATCTTGATGGCAGTGTTAAACTGTTCATCGGTCATTTCCTCTTTCATTAGACCTCCTTATCTTCCTTATTTTTATTGATATTTTCTGTCTGTGTCTCGATGTCTTTTTCGACCTTGTCCTTACTGCTTGCGTAAAGTGTTTCTTTGGTTCCATCCTTGTACGTTATATCTGCTTTTATTTCCATTTTTACCTCCTTGCTTTTTTCAAAAGCTTGTACAGATTTTTCTAGCTGCAACATATAAGGCTCTGCGATTGTATCAATGTTTTTTTGCTTTCTTTCAGCGCCTTTTTTCGATTTGCCTACCAGATATTGCAACCGTTTCCTTGCTCACCTCTGCTACATTCATTTCTTCATCTTTTTTTCTCCTCCCGTACCATTTTATTTGACAGCAATAATCGTCTGTCTCATCTTTAGCTGGTATTATATCACCTTACCTGTCCGCTTTTCAGTACAATCAAGCCTTTTTTCAAAAAACTTTTTTCGCCCTGAGCCCTGGGCCGCTGCTCTTCCACACCTCTGCTCCCCCCCGCCACTTACGAAAGTAGCTTTCTCAACCAAAGCAAAAATACAGCCTATCCAAGATGAATTTTGCAGGATTTTTCTCCTCATTCAGTCTAAAACGCATAGTCGCAAGTTGAAAACGTCCCCGCACACGTGTAAAAAGGCCTCAGTCTTCTTGTTCCAAGCCTTATTTTCGCCTAAAAGCAAAGAAGCTCACGGCCTTTTCAACTTGGCGAAGCTTCATTTTCTATATAAGAGTTGAAAATTTTTGCAAAATTCATCTGGCGGGGTGGCAATAGCTCAAAAAGTGGTGAAAGCAAAAAATTTGGCGCTTTGCGAGAAGCCTCCGGGCTCGCACGCAAAGGCAGGGGCCGCACGCCGCACGCAGCGATGTTGTCAGCCCTAAATCAGCTCGATGTTGGCTTTTTGCCTACCGGGCACAGAAACAGACAACGGTTTTGGAGAAATCTGTTGTCTGAAATCACATATTGCTTTCAAAAAGCCAACATCGACCCCCCTATGACCGAAAAATGGATGAAAATGGGAGGAAATGTTGGCTTTTTGCGGCGCCTGAGCCAAAACAGACAACGCCGGCGGCCAATGCCATTTCGCCCTTATGTTGTAATTAAAGAGCGATCTTGCTTTTTATTACAACATTTTCACGCTGAACCGCACCCACACAGTCAGTAAAAACAACCAATGTTGTATTTTTCAAAGAAAGCTGCAATGGTTACAACATTTTGGTTGTAACTACGGCAGAAATTGCAAAATATTACAACATTGCGCCCACGGCGCTCTTAAAAACGGCCCGGCTGACGCTCAAATGTTGTAGTTTTTTTGTTTCTTCTAAAAAAGTACAACATTCACCATTAAACGAAGAGAAAGCCAGCAGCCTCCCCAGATAATTTCACAAATGAAGTTGTCTAGGGGGCCACGCGCCGCACCGGCAATCGCTCACCGGCAGTCTTGCGCGCCGGCGATCTGCGCGGCAAATTGCGCGGCACGTGCGTCGATGCCGGCAGCAGCTTCGATTTCACCCGGGTCGTTGGCTGTTTCCAGCAAGGCGAACGAAGGCGGCAAGGCGAAGTTCTTGTTGATGTTCAGCGCGCCGATGATCTGCTGCGCCACGAGATCGCCGCCGCTGTAGCCGGAAACGATTACCGCGTAAAGCTGTTTTTGGCTGAAGCTCACGTCGTGCGCGCGGAAAACGGCCGTCAGGCGGTTGATGAAGGCCATGATGTTGGCGCTGACCGAATCGTTATAGTTCGGGCACACCAGCACCAGCACATCGGCGCGCAGGATGGCCGGATAGACCTTCTCGGTCATCACGCCGCCGTAAAAGCAGTTGCCTTGCTCGCCAAAATGCTTACATTCCTCATATTTGCAGCCACGACAGTCCCAAATCTGTCCGTTGCGCACGGAAATTTCTTCGATCTCCGCCCGCCCGCCCAGCGCCGCCGCCACCTTGTGCCACAGCGCCAGGCTGTTGGAAGTCGCGCGGTTGCCGGCATGAATGACCAGAATATGCTCCGCGGAGCGTTGCGGCTTTGCCATGATCTTGTCCGCCAGCAGACGGCAGCTTTGCCGGTAGGCTCCGGCCAGATCGGTCTGCCAAAGACGCGCCAGCACCTTGAAATTGCGCAGCGAACCTGTCGCCTCCACCAAAGGTTTACCCGGAAAACGGCAGCCGGCCATGTTAGCGGCAAAGATCAGACGGCGGCCGGCGTCCTTGGTGTATAGCTCGCTTTCGCCATCGATGATCACCCCGCCTACCGAGCCGGCTAGCGTGTGCGGACGCTGCGGATCCTGCAACAATCCGAGCGCCTCATAAAGCTCCGCCTCTACACCGGCGGCCGGAATATGCACGGCAAAGAGCAGGCGTTTTCCGCGCAGCTTGCCGCTTTCCGCCGCAGCGGAAAAAGCCTTTGCACCGCATATTTCCTGCAGCCGCTCGCCATAGGCTTCCTGCACGCCGCCCAGCGCCAGGGCCAGACGCTCGCTGCCCGCTCCCAGTTTTACCAGACAAAGCTCCATGCTTTCTCATCCCCTTCGTTCAAGCGCGCAAAGATTTCTGTACGCCTTCTCAATGCGCGCGTAAAGCTTCTGCGGCAGCGGCAGATCCTCGATCTGAACCTCGCCCCGGCAGATTCTGTTTTTGATACCCAGGAAAGCGCCCTCGCTTCCGCAGCCCAGATAAACCGAGCTGTAATGCCACTCTCCGGCCAGCGTCAGAAGCAGCGAGGCTGCGCCCGACGAAATCGCAGGCGCCAGATAAGGCTTAAAGCCCAGCTCCCGCACTGCCAGATTGGCCTCGACCGTAAGCTTCGTCAGCTCGCGCGAAAGCTCGTCGTCGTAATTTTCGATGCTGTTGGCGATCACCAGATCGCCTCCGTGCGGGCCAAAAGCCCGTCCTTCCGTCAAATAGGAAGAAAAGCGCTCCTCCAGACCGGCATAATATTCTGCTCGTTTGTTCATCACGCCCAGACCGTATCCCCTCACCTGACCTGCCGGCAGGCCGGAAGCCAGCAGCACTTCCTTGCAGAGCGGGTCGACCGGGTCGGAAACGACGGCAAAGATTCCGTCAAACCCGGCTTCGGCGGCCAGCCTGCCGTAATGCGCCGCCAGCTTGGCATTGGCGTCAAGCTGCATCATGCGCACATCTCCCTGTGCTCCGACCGGCGGCACGCTGCGGCTGGCGCAGAAAACCAGCATATCGCAGTCAAAAAGCTTTTCCTCGCTGACCGCCTCTACCCGCGGCAGCGGCCGGCAGCCGAAAGGCCAGCCGATCTGGTTCATTTCCAGCTCGTAGCGTCTGACCACATTTTCATTGACATCGAAAATGCCGATGCTCGCCAGAATATCGCCGCCCAGAAGGCGCAGTCCCAAAAGCAGCGTCGCCCCCACGTCGCCCAGCGCGATCAGGTTAAGCCTGATACTGCCAAGCCGCTCCTCCAGCGGCCGGCTGAGCCGTAGCGGCCGCGCATCCTTACAGAGCTCCCAAACGCTTCTCTTTATCTCGTCAGTCACTTTCTGCTTCTCCTCTCGAAAAAGTGTTAACCAAAAACCGAAAACCCTGATTTTTGGTTCGCCGCCGGGCCGCGCCGGGCCGGGCGCTATCTGAACATCTTCCGCATGCGGATCAGCCGCTCGATGTCCATCTCCACGTAGACAGACGCGCCCAGGCTCTCATCGAGCGTGACGTTGGCGCCCACGTCAGGATGCTGCGGGTCAGCGATTACCTCGCCCAGCCGCTTGAGCGTCAGCTTCTGCTCGAACTGGCGCTGATACTCCTCCTCCAGCGTGCGGAGGATGTTGCGGGCGTTTTCCAGACACGTCATCGAGTATTCGTATATGCTGCTGCCCGGCACGTCGCCGAGGAAGGTCGGCACTGCGTAAGGCAGGATCAGGTTCAGCGACGGGATCGCGCCCTGACTGGCCACCGGCACATCGCGGTTCTTGAGACCGTCGCCGCCGATGTACGGATAGATTGCGCTTTCGTCGATCCAGCACTTGAGATTCGGCAGGAAATAGGCACAGTCCACCGTGCGCTCCTTGATCGTCATCAGGTCGCGGCCGCGCCCCGTCTGCACGCCGGCCACCATATCCACCACCTCTACCTCGTTGGCCTTGAGGATCGGGTCGATGGCGCTCATCCTGTAGCCCTTGTGCAGCAGGTCGTCCACGAGGATGATCGGCCGGTTGAAGGACTTGATCGTGCGCACCTGGTTTTCCAGCGTCGAATAGAAGCTGCTTTCCTCGACGGTAAAATCAGAGACGTCGCGGCTGAAATATTTCTCCGTGTGCAACGTCTTGGAAACCGTGTTCGGCACCGCCACGCCGGCCAGCACCTTGCCGAAAGGCACCACCATGTACTTGCCGTAGCGTTTTTCTGCATACGGCACCGGGTCCACATCGTTGAGCCTGGTGATGAGGTTGATCATCTTGTGGTGCATGATGCCCGAATTGTAGGAAAGAATCAGCTCGCCCGGGTACATCGAGCGCAGCACGGCCAGAAGACGCTCGTGCGCGTTTTCCACCGCTGCCAGCACCGCCTCGTTCTTATTGAGCGGATGCTTGATCATGGCGTCCACATTCTTGAAGATGATCACCGGCGAACGCATGTCGGCCGCATAGATCGGCCGCTCATCCGCCCGCGCGATATTGATGAAGCCCTGCTTGGCCACGATCCCCACCGTTTCCGGCATCAGACCGGCCTCGCAGCACGGATGATAAACGATATATGTGTAATCCCTGGCCAGCATCTCCGAGATGATTTCCACCAGCACGGTCTGTCCCAGATCGGTGATCGAGCTCTGCTCGCTGGCGAAAAGCCAGCCGATGACGGCGATCGCTCCCGCTGCCCGGCTTCTGATGTAGGCCGCCGTATCCTGATTGCCGAAAGCAGCCAGGAGATCGATGCTGTCCAGCCTGTTGACGGCGGCAGCAGCCACCACGCGCCCGCCAAGCTGCATGTCGCGGATGACGATCATCTTCACGTTTTCCTGCTCCAGATAACGCTCCAGCTTCTGCAGATCGTAGCCGCGCGCAGAAAGCTCCTCGGAAAGCCCCAAAAGCACCTCGCGTCCTGCCTGCGTAATTTCCTCCAGCCTTATGTCCCTGGCCTGCAGCACATGCTTATATGCCGGCTCGCGCAGGTAGAGGCTGTTTTCGAGGATGTAATTCTGCGCCACCGGGTCGATGAGGTTGGAAATATCGCGGTTAGAATCGATGTTTTCCCTGATGCGCGTAGAGCTGATGTCCTCGTAATACTCCTCCAGGCGCAGATTGATGACGCGGCCGCTGATCGGGTAAATCTTCTGCCCGCCGGCGCCGTCCTTTCTCTCCTCCGAGAAGCGCTTGAAAATGATGTGGTTCAGCGAGTGGATCGAATTCTCGCGCGGCCTAGCGCGATAGCAGGAAGCGTTTTCGATCACATCGCTGCCGGCTACGAAATAGAGCTCGCGGTCGCGGAAAATCTCCTTCAGACGCGCCAGATCGCCGGGATTGGCGATGTTGATCGGGATGTCGTCCGGGAAAACGTAGATGTTTTCCTCGTCGGAAACCGACATGCTCATGATCCTGCGCCTCTGCAGACGCGGCTGCGTCTTCTTCGACCAGCTGAACTCGTCGAGAGCCAGATAGACCTCAAAGCCCATGTCCCGGATCTCGGTAGCGATCGCCTTGTGGCTGAGACTGAACGGGTCGAAAGTGCCCGGGAAGAAAGCCACCTTCTGCGGCTCCTCGATGCAAAGCTGCCCTTCCTCCAGCTCGTAATCCGAAACAAAGCGATAGATGTGCTTGAGCACCGCCGCATTGTTGAAGAAATCCAGCTGCTCCTCGCGCCTGTTGTCGCTAAGCGTCAGGAGCTTCTTGCCGCAGTGGCGGAAAATCTCCCGCTTTTCGTGCAGGGCCAGCTTGTCGGAGCCGAAGATGTTCATGCCGATGGTCCACAGCGCTTCCTGGCTGATCACGATATTGTAATTGGCGACGCCCTTGATGATGAGGTTGACGAGCTTGTATTTGCGCGCCTTGCGCACCTCGTCCGTCTCGCGTGCGCCAAAGAGCTCTCCGTATATCTGATAATTTTCCGTCACCACGCCGAAGGTGTGCAGCACCGCGGCCGCCACCTGTCCGTTCGTGGTGTTGAGCAGCTTTTCCAGATCAAGAATCAACTCGTCCAGCTCGCGCGGTGGCAGATGCAGCATAATCACGCCCAGATAATCGGGAATGTACTTGGAAAACTGATAGTCGCCGATCTCCAGACCCTTGCCGAGCTCGACGGCGATCTCGTTGCGCTGCTCAAGCGGCATCTTGTCTATGATTTCCACCAGCGCCGCGCCGGCGCTCTTGCGCACCACCACGGTCTCGCTGACCTTGACCAGGTTGCCCAGGTGCGTGGCCACATGCAGCGCCTGTCCTTCGCCGGATTTTTCCTCCAGCGATCTGAGCATCAGGTGAATGTTGGCCACCTTGATCGGCCACGGCGTGCCGGCCTTGAGGTTATCAAGGTACATTTCCGACAGCTCCTCCGGCTGCAGCTCGTGCTCGCAGTCAAGGCCCAGGCACTGCTTGAGCTCTTTATAGTACTGTTCCTTGTCCTTCGTGCGGCGCAGGTGATTTTTTACGTCGGCAGCAGCCACGGCCAGTCCCCGGTCTTCACCGGCAAAGACGCGGCCGGCAAAATCCATCATCACTGCAAGCTGCTTTTCGTCGCAGATCTCAGGATCTATCATCATCGCCACCTGCAGCAGCGCCTCCTGGTTGCGGTCTGTGAGATCTTCCTTCTCAAACCAAACCATCAGCGCGTCGATAAAGCCCCGCCGCCTGTCGCCGGCGCAGCTTGCCAGCAACACGGAGACGATGCTCTCGAGGCTGTTTTCGATCCATTTTTTATGCTGCTCCGTCAGCCGCGGGTCAGGCAGCAGCACGTTGGCCAGCACCTGCTTCCAGAGGGAAAGATTGGTGATTTCCTTCGGCGGCGGGCTGACGCCTTCCGGCAGCTCTTTCTTGTATTCGTCGTTAAAGCGGGCGACGATCTGTCCGATGATCTCGCCGGCCTGGTTGCGTATATCGCTTTCGCGGTGCACCAGAAGCTCCGAAAGAAACCTGATCGTCATCAGCTTCTGTTTTTCCGTCATGTATGTGGAATATTCGCCGAGGATGGAGACGTAGGTGCGCAGATTTTTCCACTGCTTCTCGCTGCGGGCCGCCTCCAGCAGGCCGGCGAAGTCGTCCTGATTGTAGAACTGGTTCATCAGCCTGGTGTTGTGCTCGATGGAAAGATCCTTGAACTGGCGCACGATCTGCTCGCCTCTGAGCAGGGCAATATCCCTGACCGGCTGCGGCTGCGGCTTTTGCGGCTCTCTTACCGGCACCGCCGGCAGTTCTGTCACCACGCCCAGACCGCGCATGTATTCTTCAAAATCCTTGAGCTTGTTGTAAACCCGGCGGTAGCGCTTTTCCTTGGCAGCGTCAACATTGTCCAGCTTGTTGAGGATCACCTGGAAGGACTCGTCCAGCGTGTAGAAGCAGATCTTCTCCCGCCCGCCTTCCTCGCGCACGCTCTTGACGCGGAAATCCGCATAGATGAGGATCAGTGATTCGATCGAAAGGTTTTCCATCTCCAGATCCCAGGTCGAGTGGTTGGCGGCGATATGGCCGATCATCGGCATGCCGGCGCGGCTGAAGCAGAGGTCCGTATAATAGTAGTGCAGATACGGAGTGCGCTTTTCCTCGCTCGGCCGGCAGCCGTACTTGCCAATATCGTGACCGGCCGCAGCTCCCGATACCAGCCCCAGATCGATCGGCGCCTTGAGCGCCTCGAGCTGACGGGCCACATACATGGCCACGTAGTGAACACCGGCGATATGTCCGAGCGTGTTATACGGCCTGACCTCGGTGCCGATGCGCATAAATTCATACAGATGGCTGCGCTCGGAAAGCTTCAGCAGGCGCAGATACTCCTGATTGTAGCCCTTGCGTGTGATTTCCTCCGTGCTGAGAAAGCACATTTCCACAGTGGGATCAAAGGGCAGAGTCTGACGCTCATAAGCAAACAGCGCTTCCAGCAGCTGCATAAGAAACAGCTTGCCCCGCGGCACCGTCTCTGCTGCTTCTGCCTGCCGGCGCGGAAACATCTGCCGGAGCACGTAGTCATAGCACGCTCTGAGCCAGCCTTCTTCCGGCTCTGTCTCCAGTTTTGCCAGCAGCGGCTTTACGTGCGGCAGAATTTTTTTAGCCGCAAAACGGCCGCGCCCGTCGGTCTCAGCGATAAGCCGGCATGCCGGTATCTCGGCGAGCAGCTTTTCCATCTCCCACACAGTCATGTCCATCTGCTTGAGAAAGACCTTTTCCGTCATCACGCGGCGGATCGTTTCACCTAACATCTCACTTGCCATCTCGTTTTTTTCCATCGTTTTTCTCCCGGGTCAAACTCTGCAGCACCCACCCAGTCCCTGGGCGGCGCGCTTCTAAGGCCATTATAACATCGGCCCGTGCGCTCCGCAAGAGCACGCTGGCAGGAAGGGTGAGGCAGAAAAGCCTGCGCGGACAAGGTTTTTTTCTCTTCGCTTTGATTTTGCGGGTGCGGCGAACAGAGCGGACAGAAAATTGTTCTCCCGGCGACGCTATGAGGCACCGTGCGAAAAAACTCACCAGAAAAAGAGCTTCTGCCAGCGCTTTTATCATGATGAAAGGCCGTTGCACATCCCTTGACCAGCCGCTTCCCGGCCACAGGGGGAAATGCTTTTTCTTTAAAGGCATATTTAAGAGCCGCAAAGAAAAAAACCTTGTCCACTGTTTTCGCAAGGGCCGCTTTATGCCTCTCTCAAGAAAAAAACCTTGTCCGCTGTCGATCGCCGCCCCGCAGTAAGCCGATCGCCGCCGCCCCGCTGTAAGCAGATCGCCGCTGCAAACATTGTAATTTCAACGATTGCAGCGGTTATGACCAGCGCTTTTCTCCTATAGCCCTTAATCAGCGTTTTTTGACCGGCCAAACCGGCGTAGGCCGGCCGCTTCATATATGCCCCGCGTCGTGATCTGCCGTTCCTGCAGAAAGCGCTCTGCCGCCGCCGGATCGTCCGTGCGCAGCAGGACGCCGGTGCCGCACGAGCGCAAAAGCTCTGCCGGCAGTTTCGCCAGCGAAACCGCAAAGCCCTCTTCTTCCAGCAGGTCGCGGGCATAGGCCGCTTTATAAAACGAAGAAAAAGCGATCAGATATTCTTTTTCCATCGGTCCGTCTCCTTTTTTGCCGGGCGGCAGGCAGGCGAAAAGGCGCCCGCTAAAACAGCCTGCCGAAGAACCTCTTCACCAGCTCGAAGAACGAGGCCTTGTCGACCGCCCTCTCAGCCACCAGCGGCCAGGAAGCGATCTTTTCCTCGCCCTGATAGATGTCCAGCGTTCCCACCTGCTGCCCTTTTTTCAGCGGCAGGGGAACCTTTTCGTCGATGTTGACCTTGCTGGTGATCTCATCGGCCGCCCCCTTTTCCGTCAGCACGCTCACGCGCTCCTTCGTCAGCACATCGAGCTCCTGCGGCTGCCCGTTGTCGATCTCGATAGCCGCCATCACCTGGCCCTGCTCGGCAAGGATACTGGTCTCGTAATTGGCAAAGCCGTAATCGAGCAGCTTGCTGACTTCCTGATTCCTGATGTCTGAGCTCTCGCAGCCCAGCGCCACCGCGATCAGGTGCGTATCCTCTCTGGTGGCAGAGGCCGAAAGGCAGTAACCCGCATCCGCGGTATAGCCGGTCTTGATGCCGTTACAGCCCTGATACTGCTTGATCAGCTTGTTGGTGTTGGTGAGGCCGAATTCGGTCTCCTTGCCCGGCAGCCCCACGGTGATGCTGCTCTGCCAGGTGGTGAACCATTCGTGCGTCTCCTCGTGCCGGTAGAGCTCCTTTGACATCAGTGCTATATCGTATGCGCTCGAATAGTGATCTGCTACCGGCAGACCGTTGGTGTTGACAAAATGGCTGTCGCGCATGCCCAGCTCCGCCGCGCGCTCGTTCATGCGCTCGACAAAAATTTCCTCGCTGCCGGCCACATACTCCGCCAGCGCTACACAGCCGTCGTTGGCGCTGGCCATCGCCACTCCGCGCATCAGCTCCTCGACCGTATGCGTTTCGCCGGCTTCCATGTACATCTGACTGCCGCCCATCGAGGCCGCATGCTGCGAAATCGTCACTTCATCCTCCAGCGTGATCTTGCCGTCGTCCACCGCCTCCATCACCAAAAGCATGGTCATGATCTTGGTCACCGAAGCCAGCGGCAGCTCCTTGTGCGCATCCTGCTGAAAGAGAACCGCGCCCGAATCTGCGTCTATCAGCACCGCTCCCTTGGCCGCAACCGTAAACGACGCTTTCTGCTGATCCTCGTCCGGCGAATCGTTTACCGTCTCCAGCACCAGCGGCTCATGGCCGGGCAGCTCGCTGACAGCCGTCCTGATCCTCTCGATGCCCAGGAAAGCGCACATGACCACAGCGCAGCCCAGAACCGTCACCAATATTCTTTTCTTCAGCTTCATAAGAAAAAGCCGCCCTTTCGCATATATTTTACCCCTGCGGCCGGCGCGGCGGCCTGGCCTCCTGCGGGTTGATAAAATATATGCGCGGCGGCTTGTCAATTATGCACGCGAGCGTTTTTGCATCTGCGCCCGCCTGGCACGCGAGTGCTTGCCCTTCTCAGCGCTCGTCGCGCTCCACATACGGGCGCTTCTGCACCAGGCTCTTGTAGGCCGGTCTGATGATCTTGCTGTCGGTGATCAGCTCCTCCAGACGGTGAGCGCCCCAGCCGGCGATCCTGGCGATGGCAAACAGCGGCGTATAGAGCACGCGCGGAATATCCAGCATCTCGTAAACGAAGCCGCTGTAAAAATCGACGTTCGGGCTTACGCCCTTGAAGATCTTGCGCTCGCCGGCGATCAGCTGCGGCGCGATCTCTTCGATATTGTTATAGAGCAGCATATCCCTGTCGCGTCCCTTGTCCTTGGCCAGCTGCTCCACGAACTTCTTGAACACCTGCTCACGCGGGTCGGAAAGCGAGTAGACGGCATGGCCCATACCGTAGATCAGGCCCTTGCGGTCGAAAGCTTCCTTGTTGAGAATCTTGTCCAGATAGGCGGCGATTTCCTCCTTGTCCGCGTAGTCGCGCACATGCTTTTTGATGTCGTCAATCATGTTCATGACCATCAGGTTGGCGCCGCCGTGCTTCGGCCCTTTCAGAGAGGACATGGCCGCCGCAATCGCCGAATAAGTATCCGAGCCGGAAGAGGTGACCACGCGCATCGTGAAGGTGGAGTTGTTTCCGCCGCCGTGCTCCATGTGCAGCAGCAGGGCGATGTCGAGCACTCTGGCCTCCAGCTCCGTGAATTCCGTGTCCGGCCGCATCATGCGCAGAAAGTTTTCCGCCAGCGAATAGCGGGCCTTGGGCCGGTGGATGTACATGCTGCCGTTGTTTTCATAATGGTTATAGGCGTGGTAGCCGTAGGCCGCCAGCATCGGAAAGATGCCAATAAGCTGCAGGCACTGGCGCAGCACGTTGTCCAGCGCCAGGTTGTCGCGGCGTGAATCGTAGGAAGCCAGCGTGAGGATGCTTCTGGTCATGGAGTTCATGATGTCCGCCGTCGGTGCTTTCATGATCACGTCGCGCGTAAAATTGGTCGGCAGCGTCATGCACTGGTAGATAATAGTTTTAAACTCCTCCAGCTGCTCCTTGGTCGGCAGCTCGCCGAACAGCAGCAGATAAGCCCCCTCCTCATAGATGAAACGGCTGCCGATACCGCCGCGAACCAGCTCGCGCACGTCATAGCCCCTGTAAAGCAGCTCGCCGTCGCACGGCACCTTCTGGCCGTCCACCTCTTCAAAGGCCTTGACGCTGGAAATATTGGTCAGGCCCGTCAGCACGCCCTGACCGTTCAAATCGCGCAGACCCTTCTTGACCCCGTATTCCTCGAAGAGCCCGGAGCGGATGGTGTCGTTCTTCACGCACATTTCCTCATGATCTTTGACGTATTTCTCTAGCTTATTCATAAGCATCCCCCTTTCTGAGCGCCCGGCTTTTGCAGGCGGTCGTCGTTTATTGCAAGCGATCAGATACCGATTATCTTCTTGATCAGACGCGGAGCAAAGACCTTGCTCTCGCCGAGGCAGAAAGCCTGCGCCGCTTCGGCTGCGGCTGTCTCCAGCTTCTTTTCGTCGTTGCCGTAGAGCGTGGCCAGCACCTCGCCCTTTCGCACAGCCTCGCCGGTCTTTTTTCTCACGATGATGCCGGCGGAAAGATCGATCGTATCCTCTTTCGTGGCTCTGCCGGCGCCCGTGTGCTGCGAAGCCAGGCCGATGCGTCTGGCTTCGATCTTCTGCACGAAGCCGTCCCTGTCTGCCAAAAGCTCCTTCTTAAGACTGTGCTGCGGCAAAAGGCTGTAATCGTCGACCACGCCGGCCTCGCCGCCCTGAGCGGCGATGAATTCTCTCAGCTTGGCCAGTCCGCGGCCGTCCGCGAGCGCCTGCCTGGTCAGCTCATAGCCCTCCTCCGGCGTCGCCGCCTTGCCGCCGAGATATACCATGATACCGCTGAGCTTTTCCGCCAGCTCCGTAATGTCTGCAGGCCCGCGCCCTTTCAGCGTCTCGATGGCCTCGATCACCTCCAGGCTGTTGCCCACGGCCTGCCCCAGCGGCTGACCCATCTCGGTGATCGCCGCCACTGTGCGGCGGCCCGACTTGTCGCCAATGTCGACCATCAGCTCGGCCAGAATCTCCGCGTCATGCTCGTTTTCCATAAAAGCGCCGTCGCCCACCTTGACGTCCAGCACGATGGCGTCGCTGCCGGCTGCCAGCTTCTTGCTCATGATGCTGGAAGCGATCAGCCCGAAGCTGTCCACGGTGGCCGTCACGTCCCTGAGCGCATAGAGTTTCTTGTCCGCCGGCGTAATGTGCGCCGTCTGCCCGATGACCGCAATTTTTATATCGTTGACCTGGCGCAGAAATTCCTCCGGCTCCAGCGTAGTGCGAAAGCCCGGAATCGCTTCGAGCTTGTCGACCGTGCCGCCCGTAAAGCCCAAACCGCGGCCGCTCATCTTGGCCACCGGCACGCCGAGCGCAGCCGCCAGCGGCGCTACCACCAGCGTGGTCTTATCGCCCACGCCGCCGGTCGAATGTTTGTCAACCTTGATTCCGTCTATCGGTGACAGATCGATGGTGTCGCCCGAATAGCGCATCGCGTCCGTCAGCTCAAAGGTTTCCCGGCGCGAAAGCCCCTTAAAGCAGATCGCCATCAGCAAGGCCGCCGCCTGATAGTCCGGGATGCTGCCGGCCACGTAGCCGTTGATGAACCATTTGATTTCTGCGGCGTCAAGCTCGGCGCCGTCTTTTTTCTTCTGTATCAGATCGACCATATTCATCGTTTATCACCTGCCTTAGAGAATCTGCGCCTTGAAGCTCTTGCCGATGGCCGGCGCCTCAGCGCCGAGAATATCGGCTGCCGTCGCCCCCGCGTCGGCAAAGCTTGTGCGGATGCCGAGATCGACGCCGGCTTTTACCTTTGGCCCGGCGATCAGAAGCGGCACGTATTCGCGCGTGTGGTCATAGCCGCTGTGTACCGGGTCGTTACCGTGATCGGCGCAGATCATCAGCACGTCGTCCTCGCCCAGCGCCGCCAGAAGCTCCGGGATGCGCGCGTCGAATTCCTCGATGCAGCGCCCGTATCCGAGCGCATCGCGGCGATGGCCGTATTTGGAGTCGAAGTCCACCAGATTGGTAAAGATGAAGCCGTCAAAATCCATCTTCATCGCTTCTATCGTCTTATCGACGCCGTCCATGTTGCTTTCGGTGTGGACTTGGTCGGTCACGCCCTGGCCGTTGAAGATGTCGCTGATCTTGCCCACGGCATAGACGCGCTTGCCGGCCTTCTTGATCTTGTCCAGCACCGTCTCCTCCGGCGGCGAAACGGCATAATCCTTGCGGTCCGGCGTGCGCACGCGCTTGCCGTTTTCGATCACGTACGGCCGGGCGATCACGCGCCCGCAGGCCACGTCGCCCACCAGCAGGCGTCTGGCCGTCTCGCAGATCTCATAAAGCCGCGGCAGAGGGATCACGGCAGTATTGGCCGCGATCTGAAAAACGCTGTCGGCCGAGGTATAGACGATCGGCTTGCCGGTGGCCTCGTGCTCAGGCCCCAGCTTTTCGATCACCTCGGTGCCGGAGGTCGGATAATTGCCCAGCACGCCCACGCCGATGGCCTGCTCGAATTCGTCGATAAATTTCTGCGGAAAGCCGTGCGGATAAGTCTTAAACGGAATTTCCGTGTAGATGCCGGCGATCTCCCAGTGGCCGGTGATGGTGTCCTTGCCCTTGGACACCTCGGCCATCTTGCCGAAAGCGCCCAGCGGCACCGGGCAGGCCAGCTGCGGCCAGGCCACGCCCTCTATGTTGCCGATCCCCAGCCTCCTGAGGTTGGGAATGTTGAAGTCCTTCTTTTCACGCAGGATATGGCCGAAGGTGTCGGCTCCCGCGTCTCCGTAAGCGGCCGCGTCCGGCAGCGCGCCTACTCCCATGCTGTCTGTCACGATCAAAATGACCTTGCTCATAGTTTTACCTCCTTTGGACAGCCCCGCAGATAATCAAGCGATACCAGCTCGTACCTGACGTTGTCGTATATACCGCGGAGCCCTTTTTTGAAAGCTTCCTCACCGTGCAGATGACCGTATACGCAGGTCCTGACCCCGTACTCGCTCATCAGCTGCGTAAAGCCCGACCGTTCCAGCTTGTCGTTGGTCGGCGGAAAGTGCAGCACGCCTATGATCTCATCGGCTCCCGCCGCTTTTCCCTCCGCGAGGGAAAGCCTGAGCCTGCCCAGTTCTCTTTCGTATATCTTTCTGTCTGCCTCGGAAAACATATCCTCGCCCGGACACAGCCAGCCGCGGGTGCCGCAGATCGCGATCTTCTTCTCGCCCATGCAGGCAAGGAAGGCCGTGTTCTGCACAAAGACCAGATTCTCATCGCCGTAAAGGCGGTTGAGCTTGCCGGCCGACTGCCACCAGAGGTCGTGATTGCCCTTGAAGACAGCCTTTCTGCCCGGCAGCGCCCTGAGCCACTCAAAATCAGCCTCGGCCTCCGCCAGCTTGAGCCCCCAGGAAAGATCGCCGCAGATTATCACCACGTCCTCGGGCTTTACGCTGGCCAGCCACTGCTCCTTAAGGCGCTCCGCATGGTCCTGCCACAGCTCGCCGAATATGTCCATAGGCTTTTCCACGCCCTGCCCAAAGGACAGGTGCAGATCTCCTATTGCCAGTATCTTCATATTTCATCCTCTTTGTCGCCGCCGGTCATGCCGGATTCCACGCCGATTTTCGTGCCGCCGGTCATGCCGGTTTTCGCGCCCGCCGGTTCCATGATCTCCAGCATGGAAGCCGCTTCCTGCTCCGGCAGCCCGCTGACGTCTCTGAGCTTGCGCAAAATGCTTCTGGTGCGCACGCCGATCAGCTTGTCGAGCTCCGAGTTGGCCTGATTGAGACGGCTCTGGGTGGCTGCCAGCACGGCGCCGAACTTGTTAAACTCGGTCTTGACTGCGCCCAGCACGTCCCAGACCTCGCTGGAATGTTTCTGGATGGCCAGGGTGCGGAAGCCCATCTGCAGGCTGTTGAGCAGCGCCGCCATCGTGGTCGGACCGGCGATGTTGACCTTGTAATCGCGCTGCAGCGTTTCCAGCAGGCCGCGGCGCACGACTTCCGCATAGAGCCCCTCAAAGGGCAGGAACATGATGCCAAAATCCGTAGTGTAGGGCGGCTCGATATATTTGTCGCGGATGTCCTTTGCCTCCGCTCTGATCACTTTTTCCAGATTCTTGCCCGCCGCCTCTATCGCCGCCGGCTCGCCGCTGTCATAAGCGTCCATCAGCGCCGCATAGGCGTCGCCGGGAAATTTGGCGTCGATCGGCAGCCAGACCGTGCCTTCGTCGTCACCCGGCAGCTTGACGGCAAATTCTACCCGCTCGCTGCCCGTGCTCTTGGTGCGGACGTTTTCGGCATATTGCTCCGGGGCAAGGATCTGCTCAAGAATCGCCGCCAGCTGTACTTCGCCGAGAATTCCTCTGGTCTTGACGTTGGAAAGCACTTTTTTCAGATCGCCCACGCCGGCGGCCAGCGTCTGCATTTCGCCCAGACCCCGGTAGACCTGTTCCAGCCGCTCGCTCACCTGTTTGAAGGACTGGCCGATGCGGTCCTCCAGCGTCTTTTGCAGCCTTTCGTCTACGGTGCTGCGCATCTGCTCCAGCTGGCGGTTGTTGTCGGCGGCCAGATTGGAAAAGCGCTGATTGAGCTCGGCCATGCGCCTGTCCAGCGCCGTCGCGCTGTCGCGCTGGTTGGCGCCGATCGCTTCACCAAAAGTCCCCAGCGAAAGCTGAATCGTTTTCTGCGTTTCTGTACGCATCTTCTCAAGCTCCCGCGTCGTTTCCCGGCGCAGAGCCCCCTGGCGGCTGATGAACACGATCAGCAAAGCGACGGCCACCGCCGCCAGCGCCAGCAGTATATATAATAAGGTTGTTTCTGTCATAGTATTTATTTCCGTTCCCCGGCGGATTTATATCGCCCTAAGTCTATTTTACAAAATTTGTATGATGATTTAATGGATTTTTGCGCGGCCGGCAGATGTTTTTTTAGCGCCGCAGCACCGCGTTTTTTCAGCGCGCCTTTTTTAGCGCCGCGTCTCCTCGTGCCGGCTGAAATCCCCCAGACAGGAGATGGCGGCCATCTTTTCGATCATCGCGTGCAGAAGCTGTGTCTGCTCGGTCTCAGCTGCCCGGTAATAGACCTCCTTGCCCTCGCGGCGGCTGACGATGAGCCCGCTGTTCTTAAGCTGACGCAGATGGTGCGAAACCGCCGGGCTGCTCATGCCCACCATGGCGGCGATGTTGATTACACATTCTTCACAGTGGCACAAAAGCCAGAAGATCTGGATGCGCCGTCCGTCGCACAGCTGCTTGAAAATCTCCGCGACCGTCTGAAACTCCTCTTCTCTGGGCACCACGTCGAGCCTGTTTTCTATATCCTGACCGTGATCATGCGGCAAAACGATTTTCTGCATGCCGATCCCTCCTTGCTTTATTTGCATTATTATACCATAAAATCCGCCAGCGTCAAACAGCCGCCTTCATCCGCCCCTCCCGATGCGCCGCGAAAAAGGAATATTTTTTTGCCATTAATTTTTCAAAAAGCCCTTGACTTGCACCGCCCGGGCGTTTATACTATAGATAAACGATTAAACAATCTTTTAATTGTATTGCTGAAACTCAGTACCAATCAAAAATATATAAAGATGAAAAGGAGATCCAAACCATGAAAAAGACTTACAAGATCGATGTCGACTGCGCCAACTGCGCCAATAAGATGGAAGAGGCCGCCAAAAAAACGGCCGGCGTCAAGGACTGCGTGGTAAACTTCATGACCCTGAAGATGAACGTGGAATTTGCAGAAGGCAGCGACCCTGCCGCCGTCATGGAGCAGGTGCGGAAAAACTGCAAAAAAGTCGAAAGCGACTGCGAAATTTTCTTCTAAACAGGAGGGAAAGCGATCCATGAACAAGAAGCAGAAAAAAATGCTCGTGCGCATCATAGTATCCGCCGCGCTGCTCATATTTCTCAAGCTGCTGCCCGCCGCGCTGCTTACTCCGCTTGAGCAGGCGCTTCCCGGCAGCGTCTATCTGCTCTGGCTCGCGCTCTATCTGCTCGACTACCTGATCATCGGCTATGATATTCTCATCAAAGCCTTTAAAGGCATCAAAAACCGGCAGGTCTTCGACGAAAGCTTCCTGATGGCCGTCGCTACGGCCGGCGCGATCGCCCTGGCGCTGTATGAGCACAGCAGCGATTACACCGAGGCGGTCGCCGTAATGCTCTTCTACCAGATCGGCGAGCTGTTCCAGAGCTATGCCGTCGGCAGGAGCCGCAAAAACATCAGCGAGCTGATGGACATCCGTCCCGACTATGCCAATATAGAAAAAGACGGCAGGCTGGAAAGGATCGATCCTGACGAGGTTGCCACCGGCAGCATCATCATCGTGCAGCCGGGCGAAAAGGTCCCTCTCGACGGCGTCGTCATCGAGGGCTCTTCCACGCTCAATACCAGCGCCCTCACCGGTGAAAGCCTGCCGCGCGATATTACGGCCGGCGAAGAGATCACCAGCGGCTGCATCAACATGACCGGCCTGCTCAAGATCCGCACCAGCAAAGAGTTCGGCGAATCGACGGTTTCCAAAATCCTCGATCTGGTGGAAAACGCCAGCTCACGCAAATCCAAATCGGAGGACTTCATTTCCAAGTTCGCCCGCATCTACACCCCGGCCGTCTGCCTGTCAGCCCTGCTGCTGGCTCTGCTGCCGCCGCTGATCCGCATGC
Organism: uncultured Clostridia bacterium; assembly: GCA_944382925.1. Lineage (GTDB taxonomy): Bacteria > Bacillota > Clostridia > Peptostreptococcales > Anaerovoracaceae > Fimisoma. The sequence goes on from CALWNX010000134.1 coordinate 26,657, forward strand.
TGGCCCTGGGACTTGCTCCGGGCTGGGAAACCTGGATCTACAGGGCGCTGACCTTTCTGGTCATCTCCTGTCCTTGCGCGCTGGTCATCAGCATTCCGCTTTCGTTCTTTGCCGGCATCGGCGGCGCCAGCAAGGCCGGCGTGCTGGTCAAGGGCTCCAATTACCTGGAAACGCTGGCCAAGACCAGAATCGTAGTCTTCGATAAGACCGGCACACTCACGCAGGGAGTATTTGAGGTGGAAGGCATCCACCACAGCGAGCTGGAAAACGCCAAGCTGCTCGAATATGCCGCTCTGGCCGAAAGCTCCTCTTCACACCCGATCAGCAAGAGCCTGCAGCGCGCCTACGGCAAGGAAATCGACCGCAGCCGCGTCAGCAATGTGCGCGAGATCAGCGGCCACGGCGTGATCGCTGCAGTTGACGGCCGCGAGGTTGCCGCCGGCAACGACAAGCTGATGGAATCGCTGGGCGTCAGCTACATCGGCTGCCACAGTGTCGGCACCATTATCCACGTGGCCATCGACGGCCGCTACTGCGGTCACATCGTGATTTCCGACATCGTCAAGCCGCATGCAGCTGAAGCGATCAAGGCTCTCAAGGCTGCCGGCGTGCGCCGCACCGTGATGCTGACCGGCGACATCGAAAAGGTAGCCGCCAGAGTCGGCGGCGAGCTCGGCATAGATGAGATCTACAGCGGCCTGCTGCCGGCCGGCAAGGTGGAAAAGGTCGAAGAACTGCTGGCTGCCAAGGATGCCAAAGAAAAGCTGGCCTTCGTCGGCGACGGCATCAATGACGCGCCTGTCCTCGGCCGGGCCGATATAGGCATCGCCATGGGCGCCATGGGTTCTGACGCCGCCATCGAGGCCGCCGACGTAGTGCTGATGGATGATGATCCGCTCAAGATCAGCAAGGCGATCAGAATTTCCCGCAAGTGCCTGGCCATCGTCTACCAGAACATCGTCTTCGCCATCGGCATCAAGCTGATCTGCCTCGTGCTGGGAGCGGTGGGCATCGCCAACATGTGGCTGGCCATCTTCGCCGACGTCGGCGTGATGATCATCGCCGTCCTCAACGCCATCCGCGCGCTGTTCGTCAGCAGGGTTTAACACAGAGGACAAGAAATTCTCCTCTCCTTGATCAAAATCCCCGTCGCAAGGGAACAGAGGACAAAATTTTCTTCTCTAATACAGTTTATTTAGATGCCTAAGAATAAAACAGGGCTGAAGGAGGCCTGCCTGAGCAGGGATTTACCTCTTTCAGCCCGATTTTTTTATTGTTTTTCCGGCAAAAGCAAGGGAGTACTCCCTTTCACTAGCCAGCTCTGGCAAGGAGAGGAGAAAATTTTGTCCTCTCTTCCCTTGCACGTTTGCTCCTGAATATTTAGCGGGAATTTCCTCGCTGCCATCTTCAGAACGCGCTTATTTTACAGCCTTCTTGGCAGTCTCGCACAGAGCGGTGAAGCCGGCGGCGTCGTTGATCGCCATCTCGGAGAGCATCTTTCTGTTGATCTCGATGCCCGACTTCTTCAGACCGTTCATCAGCTGGCTGTAGCTGATGCCGTTCATTCTGGCGCCGGCGTTGATCCTGGCAATCCACATCTGTCTGTACTGTCTCTTCTTCAGCTTTCTGCCTACATAAGCAGATCTGAGCGATCTCATCACGGCCGGGTTAGCAGCCCTGAAAACCTTGCTCTTTAAGCCGTAAAAGCCCTTAGCCTGCTTTAAAATCTTTTTATGTCTCTTATGTGCATTAACACCTTTTTTAACTCTTGCCATCTTTCTTACCTCCTAAACTCACGATTATTTCGCCATCGATCTTAACATTCTCTTCAGATCAGCGCTTGTCAAAGTAGTAGCTTTTCTCAGGCCTCTCTTTCTCTTGGCCGCTTTCTTAGTAAGAATATGGCTCTTGTACGCCTTATTTCTCTTAACCTTGCCGCTTCCGGTAAGCTTCATTCTCTTGCATGCCCCTCTATGGGATTTCATCTTATTCTTTGCCATGATGATTTCTCCTCCTCTATTGATTATCTGAAATTATTTGACTTGCATGTTGTCCGCTGCCGGCTCCCTCAGGCGCAGGTCTGCGCCGGGCCGGTTATTTTTCGGTTTTAGGTCCCAGAACCATGGTCAGGCTGCGTCCCTCAAAGACAGGTTTTTTCTCGATCACGCCCACGGAAGAAACCGCCTCCGCGAAAGCGTTCATCACATCCATGCCCTTAGACACGTAATCTCTCTCTCGACCCCTGAACCTGAGGCCGACCTTGACCTTGTCGCCGTCAGCCAGGAATTTGGCCGCCGTTTTGGCCTTGACCTGGATGTCGTGCTCCTCGATAAAGGTGCTGAGTCTGATCTCCTTGACCTGAGTGGTCTTCTGCTTCTTTCTGGCTTCCTTTTCTTTTTTCTGCAGCTCGTAACGGTATTTACCGTAGTCGAGGATCTTGCAGACAGCCGGCTTGGCGTTAGGCGAAATATTCACCAGGTCGAGCTTGCGCTCGCTCGCCAGCTCCAGAGCCTGCTCGATCGGCATTACTCCCAGCATGGTGCCGTCAGTATCGATCACTCTTACTTCTTTATCACGAATTTCTTCGTTGATGAGATTTTCCTTGCTAATGGTTCTTACACCTCCCAAAACGCATATTGTCAATAAAAAGCGGATACATGAAGTATCCGCTCAAATGCCGTTTCATTGCGCACGCCGCCATGGACGCGCGGAAAAACATTATTTACCTGCTGCGGCGCCTGTGGCCGGGCAGGTGAGAAGCGGATAACTTCTACTTCATACTCGAGTATAATAGCACGAAAACGTCATGCTGTCAACAGTTTTTTCGCACCCGCCGGTCTTACAGGAGCTGACGCCGGCCGTTTTCTTCCATGCGCACGCAGTTTTCAAAAGCTTCCTCAAGGTCCCTGCCGCAGGCCACCATGCCGTGGCTGGCCATGATGGCGCCGAAATTGTCTCCCAGCGCGGCGGCCGTATTCTTCATCAGCGCCTTGCTGCCGGCAAGCGCGTAAGGCGCCAGCCTGATGACATCTCCGAAAATGCTGCGGAAATCATCTAGCACCGGCATGTCCTTTCTGGCGGCGGCGAAAACGCTGCAATATTTAGCATGCGTATGTATCACGGCTCCCACATCGCTGCGGCCCTGATAGATCGCCGCATGCAGGCCCTTTTCCGAGGTCGGCCTGATCGCGCCTTCGTATTCGAGGGTGGAGATTTCCACCTTGACCATGTCGTCAGGCGTAAGGCGCATATAGTCAAGGCCGGAAGGCGTCGTCAGCATATAGCGCTCGTCCAGGCGCACGGAAATGTTTCCCCAGGTGCCCTGCACCAGCCCGCTCTCTACCAGCCTGCGGCCGTAAGCGACCAGCATTTCTCTGAGCTGCTCTTCCATCTATCTCACCTCCGCGCTTTTGATCTCTTCTTCTGCTTTGGAATACTTGTTCTTATAGGTGCTGCGCATCAGCTTGGCTTCCCAGCGCGGCAGCGGCTGCGCGCCGCCCAGTTTCTGCGCCAGAAAATGTATCTCGGCTGATTTTTCCAGGACGGTCATGGCGACCACCGCTTCGTACAGACTGCGTCCCATGGTCATGGTGTAGCCGACGCCGCGGCCTTCCTTGTCGATGCCTCTGAGCACGAAGCAGCCGGCGTTGCCCTTGAGCGCCTTGAGCAGCGATTTGCCCATGGACTTGTTCTTTTCCCGCCCGTCGACGATGTAGGCGGTGTGGCCGAACACCTGCGCCATGTCGTCGAGGCAGGCGCGGAAAGGCTCGGCTTCGCGCAGGGCTTTCTGGCAGAAAGGCGTCTGCGAATAGACGACGGCCTTCATCTCCGGCAGCGGCAGGGGCAGCTTTTCCATCTCCAGCTTCTGGATGTCGCCTTGCTGCAGGTTGGCAAGATCGGCGCCCTCGCGAGTGGCGAACACTCCTTCCGTGCTCTGGATCATCATCTTGGCGCTGCCGACAGGATACCCTTGCGAGGTCATCATCTGCCCGTATTTTTTCATCACTTCATATATATCATTTTTAGTATCGCTTTTAATCTCGCTCATATCTTCTCCCCCGCGCCTTACATCATGTGACGCTGCGTGTGGTGTTGCATGTGGCACTACGCGCTCCTACATCATGTGACGCTGCGCTCTCTTGTTGGTATTGATCGTGCCGCGGAAAACGAAAAATCTGTCGTAGAGAAATTCCGTCGTCAGATTGACGGCCATCGTGCCAAACAACACCAGATATTCGTTCCAGCCCGCGTCTGTCAGCGCCGCGCCCCACCAGGTCGAAAGCGGCGTGAAAACGCAGTAAAACAGCGCCACCTTGATCATCGCTACCGGCACATTGTTGGCCGATTTGAACGTGAACTCGCGGTTGAGCGTGAAATTCCACAGCACCGACAGCGCGAGGGCGATGAGATAGCACGGCGTATACGCCCAGGCGGTGATCTCGTTCAGCAGTGTGAAGGCCAGCGTCTGGATGATACCGGCGGAAATCGAAAATATGATGAATTTTGCGGCCTGTCCCAGGTTCTCCCGGCGGGAAAATTTCTGCGCCCCGTGCGAACCGGGCCGGCGATCGTTATCTTGCGTCATTTCCTATGCCTCTCCTTTGTGTCTTCTTTCAAATGCTATGAACAATTATCTCATATATTCAGTTTTTGTCAACCGCTAACCGCCGCCTTCGTCAATATGCGGGCTCTCGCCGCTCTCCCTGGTAATGCCCGTATAATGGTGTAAAATAAAAAAAAATGAGCCAAAAGCTCACATCTTCAGGTATAATATACAGAAAAAGCGAAGCATTTTAGGTAAATTATTTAATGTAGAGGAGAATTTATTATGATATACAAATATAAATATCAAACGCCAAATGGATTTTCAGATATGCTAATGAATAGCGACGGCCAATATTTAACAGGCTTATGGTTTGAAGGATCAAGAGATTTTTATAAACATGAAATAAATTGTGCAGAAAAAGAACTCCCAATATTTAAAGAAACAATCAAGTGGCTTGATATATATTTTAGCGGAGAAGAGCCTGATTTTACACCAGAATATAAAATAAATAATTTAACTCCATTTAGAAGAGAAGTAGTAGATATAATGAATAATATACCATTTGGAAAAACCTTGACATATAATGATATATCTAAAAATATTGCAAAAAACAGAGGAATAAAAAGAATGTCTGCTCAAGCAGTCGGAGGGGCTGTCGGATGGAATCCAATATGTATTATTATTCCTTGTCATAGAGTAGTTGGCGCTAATGGAAGCCTAACAGGTTATGGCGGAGGAATAAAAAATAAAGCAGAATTATTAAAGCTGGAAGGAAATGATATGAGTAAATT